>NZ_JBZDPT010000032.1:0-1028 GCF_058270035.1 Mycobacterium shunyiense
GACGAGCCGCCACCGGAACCCGCCAACCACTACACTGACCGACGCTCACAGGTGAGGAATTTCGCCGAGCACACCTGGGGACGTTCAATGAGCGCAATCACGAGTTTGTAGTTATGTGAGCCGGTGTCGCTCTGCTTAGCCAGACAGGTCAGCTGCTAGCTCCGACGTCGGATCTGTCCACCATTAAGCAGGCCAGTCCTGCCGCGTCCACGTGCTTTAATCGCGCCATGGAGGATGAGCCTTCTGTAGACCGCGGTGGTGCTGACCAGTGGCTGGCGACGATCGGCGATATTTCTGTCTCGGAGTATTGGATCTCGACACCAGCTGGGCAATTTCCGATAGGTGGCTCCGCGTGGACGGTCACGGACATGTCCACCACTGAAGAGCACTTCCCAACCACCGCGATAGTTCTCGCGATCTTGTTTACCTTGGTCTGCCTGCTGGGCCTACTTTTCTTGTTCATGATGAAGAAGGTGCGCCAGGTTGGGTTTGTTCAGGTCGTGGTCCAGGGCGACGCGTTCTGCTACTCGACGATGATTCCGGTGACTCACCCTCAAGACGTCCTCGCCATCTACGACGAAGTCGAATACGCCCGCGAGTTAGCCGGTCAGCCGGCCTAGTTTCAGAACCAGTTGTAGCTCCCACACACCTTTGCTGCCGTCGGCGAACCGGCGTCCGCTTTGCGGGTGGTGCGCTGACCTGCCCAATCAAGAGACAGACTTGCACGCCGCATTGATCAAACGGGTCGCGCTGGAACCTATCAGGAGCAAATAGCCGTCGGCCGGCTTGTAATCCCAAGTGGCTGCTGGTTTATCCACATCGTGGGGCACCGCCTCTGGCGGTGGCGAGGACTTGCGGATCTCCCGAGCGGTGTCGCCGCCCCGCGCTACTGAGGTGAGCCCGTTGTAGTGGTCCAGTCGTTATGGGGCTCTGTTGCCCGAGTGCTCGGGCAGGAAGAATCACCAACGACATGGCAACGAATAAGCGCCGGCGGCACACCCCGGATCAGATCATCCGCAAGCTGGCCG
>NZ_JBZDPT010000033.1:0-868 GCF_058270035.1 Mycobacterium shunyiense
GGCGTTGATGGTGTCGGTGAGTCGGGTGATGTCGTCGAGTTCGTCGCGGGCCAGCTCGGCGAGCAGTCCGTGCAGGGTGTCGAGCCAGTTGCCAAGTTCGTTACGGGTCTTGGTCCGGTCCAGGGCACCGCGTTTGGGGGTGCGGGCCGGGTCGAGTTCATGGATACGGCCGAGCAGTCGGTTGATCGTTGAGGTCCGTTGAGCGACAAGGTCTTCGCGTCGATCTACGAGCAGTTTCAACTCCCGCGACACTGGGTCGTGGGCGGCGACGGGCAGGTCGGGATACCGCAACACCGCGTGTGCGACGGCCAGCGCATCGATGGGATCGGACTTGCCGCGAGTGCGGGCGCAGGCTCGGGTCTGGGCCATCAGCTTGGGGGCTACCCGCACCACACGTTGGCCCGCGGAGAGCAAGTCGCGCTCGAGGCGGGCCGATAGATTGCGGCAATCTTCGATGCCCCAGAGCAGGTCGTCGCCGAACTGACGGCGTGCCCACTGCAACGCTGTGTGGTGCCCGTCTGTGGTCGCGGGGACGACTTTTTCACCCAATTTGGCGCCCGCTTCGTTGACCGCAACGAAGGTGTGGGTGCGCTTGTGCACATCGGTGCCAACAATCACCATGGACAGTGCCTTCTTTCATCAAGAGGTGGATGAGTGAAGGTTGGGCCGGCCGGCGGACACATCTCAGTGGGGGCGGTGCCACGCTCCTATCAAGTCACGCCGGTCGGTCCTTCCCACCTGATGTCGGCAGAATGCTCGAATGCCAACCCACAGAGGTGGCAGTGCGTGTCTGAGCCAAACACCAGGTGAAAAGAACCCAACCACCGCAACAGCGGCATCACCACATTCACACTGAGTGCGTGTCTGC
>NZ_JBZDPT010000034.1:0-236261 GCF_058270035.1 Mycobacterium shunyiense
GCTACGGACACCACTCCGCCAAAGCACTGACCTCAATGATCTACCTCTGCCTCGGCGGCCTGAACCCTCAACTACCCACAAGAACATGAGGAGTAGCACAACCGTTCGATTACAACGGACTGCACCTGACCTACCCCGACATCAGGTGCGTGTACTGGGCCGGCGGCAACCCGTTCCACCATCACCAGAACATTCCGAGGTTGCGCCGGGCCCTGTCCCGGGTGGACACCATCGTGGTGCACGACCCGTACTGGACGGCGATGGCCAAGCATGCCGACGTCGTCGTGCCCTCGACCACCGCCTATGAGCGCGAGGACTACTCGGGGTCACGCAATGATCCGCTGCTGGTCGCCATGCCTGCACTGGCCCCGCCGTACGCGGACTCCCGCGACGACTACACCACGTTCTCGGCGCTGGCCGACCGACTCGGGTTCGGCGAGCAGTTCACCGAAGGCCGCACGGCACGGCAGTGGCTGGTTCATATGTACGAAAAGTGGTCAGCGGGTCTGGATTTCGAGGTTCCCGGATTCGACCAGTTCTGGACTGCGGGTCATCTGCGGTTACCCACCGAACCGGGGTTGACACTGCTGGCCGATTTCCGGGCCGATCCGGTCGGACACCGACTGGCCACCCCGAGCGGCCGCATCGAGATCTTCTCGCAGACCATCGACGGATTCGGCTACCCCGACTGTGCCGGCCACCCCCGCTGGTACGAGCCGACCGAGTGGCTCGGCGGTGCGCGGGCCGCCCGCTATCCGTTGCATCTGCTGGCCAATCAGCCCGCTACCCGCCTGCACAGCCAACTCGACGGCGGCGCCACCAGTCAGGCATCGAAAGTACAAGGGCGCGAACCGATCCGCATCCACCCCGATGACGCCTCGGCCCGCGGGCTCGCAGACGGTGACGTAGTGCGGGTGTTCAACGACCGCGGGGCGTGTCTGGCCGGGGTGATGATCGACGACCGGGTGCGCCCGTCGGTGGTGCAACTGCCGACCGGAGCGTGGTACGACCCGGGCGAACCGTCAGATCCCGATTCGATGTGCGTGCACGGCAATCCCAACGTCCTCACCGACGATGTCGGGACCTCGTCGCTGGCGCATGGCTGCACCGGCGCGCATGTGCTGGTGCAGGTCGAGAAGTTCGATGGAGCCCTCCCCCCGGTGCGGGCACATGAGCCTCCGGTGATCCGACGACGCTGAAACTGTTGGGCCGCAACCACTTCGGCTGTTTTCCCGGTGACAGTTGCGTGCCGGTGCAAAGATCCCTTCAGCGCTGACGGCTTCGTCAGCAGAAGGAGATCCGGGCCGATGCGATTCTCACCCCGTTCTGCTGCCAGGTCACTGCTGGTCGGCGCCGTAGCGGTATCCGGCTCGGTGGTCATCGGCCTGACGCCCGTCGGTACCGCAGCAATCGGTCTGGTGGTCGCGGTGACACCGCTGATCGTCCCGGGTACCGGAACCCCGAACCCGCAGGACTCCAACAATTACCTGGCCAACGCCGTGGACTACTACGTCCAGCCCAGCGGTAGTTGCGGCGCCGAGGATTGTGCGGCGCCGGTGGCCATCCCCTACATCGCCCAGTTCTGGCCCATCCCACTCCCAGGCTGGGGCGGACTGGAGGGTGCCAAATGGAACGTGTCGGTGGCCAGCGGGGTCACCCGGCTGACCAGTGAACTCGTCGGCGCCAACAACCCCAGTGCGGCGCATCCCGTGACGGTCTTCGGCTATTCGCAGGGCGCCACGGTGGCCGGCATCGTCAAGGGGAACCTGGCGGACCTGACCGACGAACAGAAGCAGAATCTGAGCTTCGTCCTGATCGGTAACCCCAACCGCCCTGACGGCGGCCTCTTCGAGAGGCTGGCGATCCTCGGCACCGTCCCGATCCTCGACGCGACATTCGGTCAACCCACTCCGACGGACACCGGCATCGAGACCTACGACATTGCGCTTCAGTACGACGGTGTCGCCGACGCTCCGTCATGGGTGCTCAATCCGCTCGCCCTGGCGAATGCGCTGGCCGGATTCGAGTACGTGCACGGCTCCTACCTGGACCCCCGAGGCGACGATCCGGCCACCGCAACGCCATACGGCTACACACCC
This sequence comes from Mycobacterium shunyiense, assembly GCF_058270035.1. Taxonomy (NCBI): domain Bacteria; kingdom Bacillati; phylum Actinomycetota; class Actinomycetes; order Mycobacteriales; family Mycobacteriaceae; genus Mycobacterium; species Mycobacterium shunyiense. The sequence continues at coordinate 2,100 of NZ_JBZDPT010000034.1, forward strand.
GAACAGGTGCAGGCCGCGATCGAGAACGCGAAAGCGAACTGCAGTGCCGAGACTCACTGCCAGAAGGTCGACGGCAGCGATACGTACTACGTCACCCTGCCGGCGAAGACGCTGCCCATCATGCAGCCGCTGCTCGACCTGGGTGCGGCGACCGGCACGTCCGCCGTGGTGATCCCGCTCGTCGACCTGATCTCCCCGATGGCGCAGACCCTGATCGAAACCGGTTACACCAGAACCGACTACAGCAATCCGACACCGTTCCAGTTGCTGCCCAGGTTCAACCCGGTCAAGTTGGCCACCGACCTGGTGAACGACGTTCCGGAGGGCATCCGGGCCGCGCTCAACCCCGGGCTCGACCCACTGCCCGGATGGACCGATCCGACGCAGTCCGGCGTGACCGTCCGGATCCCGGACACTGCCGACAAGACCGTTGCCAACAAGACCGTTGCCGACAAGACCGTTGCCGACACCACGAAAGTCGCCGCCATCTCGGATGACCAACCGCTCCGGCGTCTGAGCACGGTCACCGACCCCGAGACGGCACCGAGCGCGGCCGACGACGCGACGGCCCCGAAGCAGCGTCCCTCATTGCCGAAAGCGCTCGCTACCAAGGGACATCCGGCGCGTGACATGGCCAAGTCGCTCCGAAGCGGCGTGCGCAAGGCCCTCGGTCACGACGGCGCGAAGGAAAAGGCCACGGACCGTCCCGAGGCAAAGGGCACCAGCGCAAAGGGCACCAGCAGCAAGAAGAAATCTGCCGCCTGACGCCCGCTCAGAAGGTGGCGAACTCACCCAGGCTCGCGGCCAGTGCCATGGGCACCCGCGCCTTGATGCGGGTGCCGTCGGCAGTGTGCTCGGTAGCGTCCACCCGACCGTCGGCGTGCACCCGCGCGACCAGATCCCCGCGGTCGTAGGGAATCGTCACGTCCACCGTGGCGTCGGTCGGCGGGATCATCTCCGCCATCCGGGCCCGCAACCGGTCCAGCCCCTCGCCGGTGTGCGCCGAAACGAAGACCGCATCGGGCAGGGCGCGGCGCAGCGCGGCCAGTCCGAGATCGGTGGCCGCGTCGATCTTGTTGACCACCAACAGCTCCGGGGGCGGGGCGATGTCGTATTCGACGATCACGTCGTTGACCACCTGCCGGACCGCATTGATCTGCGCCAGCGGATGGTCGTCGGACCCGTCCACGACGTGCACCAGCAGGTCGGCATCGACCACCTCTTCGAGCGTGGACCGGAAGGCCTCGACCAACTGGGTGGGCAGGTGCCGGACGAAGCCGACCGTGTCGGTCAGCACGAACGGCCGGCCGTCGTCGAATTCGCCACGCCGCGTGGTGGGTTCGAGCGTGGCGAACAGGGCGTTCTCCACCAGCACACCGGCCCCGGTCAGTGCGTTGAGCAGGCTGGACTTGCCGGCGTTGGTGTAGCCGACGATGGCCACCGAGGCGGCATCCGAGGTCAGCCGCCGGCTGCGCTGGGTATCGCGGACCTTCTTCATGTCGCGAATCTCGCGGCGCAGCTTGGCCATCCGCTCCCGGATACGGCGGCGGTCGGTCTCGATCTTGGTCTCACCGGGCCCGCGGGTTCCCACGCCGCCACCGGCACCGCCGGCGCGCCCGCCGGCCTGGCGCGACATCGATTCACCCCAGCCGCGCAGCCGGGGCAGCATGTACTCCATCTGGGCCAGCGACACCTGCGCCTTGCCCTCCCGGCTGGTGGCGTGCTGGGCGAAGATGTCCAGGATCAGCGCGGTCCGGTCGATCACCTTGACCTTGACGACCTTCTCCAGTGAGTTGAGCTGCGCAGGCGAGAGTTCGCCGTCGCAGATCACGGTGTCCGCCCCGGTGGCCAGGACCACCTCGCGCAGTTCGACGGCTTTGCCCGAGCCGATGTAGGTGGACGGGTCGGGCTTGTCGCGGCGCTGGATCAGCCCCTCGAGTACTTCGGACCCGGCGGTCTCGGCGAGTGCCGCCAGCTCGGCCAGGCTGGCATCGGCATCGGCCGCGCTGCCTTCGGTCCACACTCCGACCAGGACCACGCGTTCCAGCCTGAGCTGGCGGTACTCGACCTCGGTGACGTCGGTGAGTTCGGTGGAGAGCCCGGCGACGCGGCGCAGTGAGGCGCGGTCTTCGAGGGCCAGCTCGCCGGTGCTGGGTGTGACGGGATGTTCTGGATGAGTCATATGTACTTACAGGTTGTCACGTGCATCGGGCCGCGCGCATCCCTATTAGGCGTGGGCAGCGTTCCACCACACGTCGGAGAGCTCACCACGGGCCACCAGCACGGAGGGGCCGCGCAGGAAGCTGGTGGACTCGGTGATCGTCACGGTGACCTCGCCCCCGGGGATGCGGACCCGCAACGTCCCGGTATCGGCACCCTGACCGTCCAGGGCCGCCAGCGCGGCCGCGACGGTGCCGGTACCGCAGGAGCGGGTCTCGCCGACACCGCGTTCGTGTACCCGCATCGAGACCGCGCCGTTCACCGGAGCGGTCAGGACCTCGACGTTGACGCCGTCGGGGAACAGCTGCGTGTCGAACGACACCGGTGCGGCCACATCGAGTGCCGCCAACTCGTCCTCGGTCAGCCCGACACAGGCCAGGTGCGGATTGCCCATGTCGACGGCCAGCCCGCTGACCTTGCGACCGCCGACGACGGCGGTGCCGGTGCCGAACTGGTTGGCCTTGCCCATCTCGACCGTGACGTCGGCGGTCGTCGCGTCGACGCTGTGCAACACCACCGGACGGGGACCGGCCAGTGACCCGACCACGAACTCGTCGGCAGATTCCAGTCCGGACGCGCGCAGGTAGTGCGCGAACACCCGTACGCCGTTGCCGCACATCTGCGCGATCGACCCGTCGGCGTTGCGGTAGTCCATGTACCAGTCCGAGGCCGCCACCCCGTCGGGAAGTCGGTCGAACACCCCGGCACCCTGCGCGGCACCCGCAGTCGTCACCCGCAGCACGCCGTCGGCGCCGAGGCCGCGGCGCCGGTCGCACAGTGCGGCGACGGCGTTCGGCGTCAGCGACAGCGCGGCGTCGAGGTCGGGCAGCACCACGAAATCGTTCTGGGTGCCGTGCCCTTTCACAAAACCAACTGCGCCGGAGATCACCTGTTCAGGATACGTGCCGCCACGCCCGCAACGCGTCGTGCACCAGCCCGTCGGCCGCCCCGTCCAACCACACGACCCGATGATCACGCCGGAACCACGAGCGCTGCCGGCGCACATAGCGGCGGGTGCCGATGAACGTCGGCTCCCGCGCGGCCGAGCCGTCTCCCCCGGCATCCAGGTCAGCCAACACCTGCGCATAGCCGAGTGCCCGCGCCGCGGTGACCCCGTCGCGCAGGCCGCAACCGATCAGCGTCCGCACCTCGTCCACCAGGCCTTCGTCGAACATCAGGTCGGTGCGTTGTTCCAGGCGCTGATCGAGAACGGCTGTGTCCCAGTCCAATCCGATGATCGCAGTGTCCCAGCGCGGTATACCGATGCTCGGCGCCGAGGCAGCGAACGGCTGCCCGGTGAGCTCCACGACCTCCAGGGCCCGCACGATCCGCCGGCCATCGGTCGGCAGTATCGACGCACCCGCGGCAGGGTCCACCCGGGTCAGCTCGACGTGCAGGGCGGCCACCCCGACCTCGGCCAGCCGCGCCTCCCACCGCGCCCGCACCGTCGGATCGGTGGCCGGAAACGTCCACTCGTCGAGCAGTGACTGGATGTACAGCATCGAACCGCCCACGATCACCGGCACTGCGCCGCGGGCCGCGATGGCTTCCACGTCGGCCGCGGCCTCCTGCTGATAGCGGGCCACCGTCGCGGTCTCGGTGACGTCAAGGACATCGAGCTGGTGGTGTGGGATGCCGCGCCGCTCGGTGACCGGCAACTTGGCAGTGCCGATGTCCATGCCGCGGTAGAGCTGCATGGCGTCGGCATTCACGATCTCGCCGCCCACATTCTCGGCCAGCGCGAGCGCCAGCGCCGACTTCCCCGTGCCGGTCGGCCCGATGACCGCGATGGGCCGGGTCACGGCAGCCATTCGCCGACGAAGTAGCCGACGCCGTACGGGGCTCCGCGATAGCGCTCACGGGCCGATCCCGGCTCGGGTTCGGTCAGACCGGCCAGTACCTGGTAGGCAACCCTGCCGAGCACGGTTCCGGGCAGCTCGGCCAGCGCCGAGAGGTCTCCGGTGGCCAGCGCATCGTCGACTTGCTGTTGCACCGGCGCCGAGTCCGGGTCGTGGCCACCGGGTGCCGCCGGGGTGAGCGTGTTCAGGCCATCGGCGACCACGAGGACACCGACGGGATCCGCAGATTCGTCGAGGCGGGCGCGCAGCGCGCGCCCCCGGGCCAGCGCCTCGCCGACCTGCTGTGATGCGGCACAGACGTGCACCTCGATGTCGGCACCGGGTGCCACCTGTCCGCGGATCCACCCCGCGACCAGGGCACACAGCGGCAGCGCCACCGGATCGCCCATCGCGCCGGGGCTGAGAGCCACTGGGACGTCGGCGCCGTAGCCGGCGAAGGTCCCTGCACAGTCCGGCCCGTACACCGCGTCACCGGGGCCGACCCCGACGGCCAGCCAGCGCGGCGGTAGCGAACGCGCTGCGGCGACGACGGCCTCCCGCAGGTCGGCCACCTCGCCCGCAGCCGCACCCACCAGTTCGGGCACCAGAACCGGTGTGGCAGGGACGATCGCGATGGCGCTCAGCACCTCACCAAACTAGTGCGCGGCCCCTTCTGGGGTGCGCGCCGAGGCCCGGTCGGACGCCCAGATCGGCCCGGGTGAGAACACGTCCGTGCGAGTTTGTCAGGGCATTGCACCTAAAGCCGTGGGCACGGCACAGCACGACCTGCTTCAATAGCGGACAAAGCGACAGCATCAGGCGCCGCGTCGCGCGGCAGATGCGCGGGCAACCGTGCGGAGTACGAGGAGCGGATATGACAACCAGTGAGCCAGGCGGAGCCACCCCCGAGTCGACCTCCGGGCCCACCCCGAAGCCCACGCCCGTTCCGAGGCCCGGACCACCCCGCCCCGTTCCCCGCCCCAGCCGGGTCGCACCCGTGGTTGCCGTGGCGCCGGCCGGCGACCCACACCAATTCGGCCGCGTCGATGACGACGGCACGGTGTGGTTGATCAGCGGATCCGGCGAGCGTGTCATCGGCTCATGGCAGGCCGGCGACACCGAGTCGGCGTACGCGCACTTCGGTCGGCGCTTCGACGATCTGCACACCGAGGTCGCCCTGCTCGAACGCCGGCTGTCGTCAGGCACCGGCGATGCGCGCAAGATCAAATCTGCGGCCGCGGCGTTGGCGGAAAGTCTGCCCACCGCAGCAGTTCTCGGCGATGTCGACGCGCTGAGCGCCCGCCTGTCGGCCATCCTGGAACACGCCGACGAAGCCGCCAAGACCGAGCGGGCCCAGCGCGACGAGCACCGCGCCGCCCAGACCGCACGCAAGGAGGCACTCGCCGCCGAGGCCGAGGATCTGGCAGCCAACTCCACCCAGTGGAAGTCCGCCGGTGACCGCCTGCGCGAGATCCTCGATGAGTGGCGCACCATCACCGGACTGGACCGCAAGCTCGACGACGCCCTGTGGAAGCGCTACTCGTCGGCCCGCGAGACGTTCAACCGTCGTCGCGGCTCGCACTTCGCCGAACTGGACCGCGGCCGGGTAGGCGCCCGCCAGCAGAAGGAGGCGCTGTGCGAGCAGGCCGAGCAGCTGTCCGGCTCGACCGACTGGGGCGCCACCGGTGCCGCGTTCCGCGATCTGCTGACCCAGTGGAAGGCCGCCGGACGCGCCGCCAAGGACGTCGACGACGCGTTGTGGCACCGGTTCAAGGCCGCTCAGGACACGTTCTTCGGGGCCCGTAACGCCGCCCACGCCGAACGTGACGCCGAGTTCAAGGCAAATGCCACCGCCAAGGAAGCGCTGCTGGCCGAGGCCGAGAAGATCGACACGACGGATCTGGATGCCGCCCGCGCCGCACTGCGCACGATCGGCGACAAGTGGGACGCGATCGGCAAGGTTCCCCGCGAGCGGGCCGCCGATCTGGAACGCCGCCTGCGTGCCGTCGAGAAGAAGGTCCGAGACGCCCCGGCCGGTGGTGTGGACCCCGAGGCGCAGGCCCGTGCCGACCAGTTCCGTGCCCGTGCCGAACAGTTCGAGAAGCAGGCCGAGAAGGCGGAGGCCGCCGGACGGGCCAAGGATGCAGCCGAGGCCAGGGCGAGCGCCGAACAGTGGCGTCAGTGGGCTGACGCCGCGGCCGCCACACTCGGAGAGCGCAGGTAACACCACGCTCGGAGAGCGTTTACAGCTCCCAGGCTTTTCTGAGCGCAGCTAGGCCTGGTCGGGCTGATCCGGCTTGTCACCGGAGGTGTCGGGCTTCGCGACGTCGGTTTTGGTCACGTCGGTCTTACTGTCACCGGGCATGGGGATGCCGAGCACGCCGTGCTGCTGATGCTTCGCGGCTTCGCGGCGCCGGTCCTCTTCTGCCGCCAGCTGCAGCGCGGTGCGCGACCACACCACGCGAGCCCAGTGGAAGGTCAGGACGATCACGGCCAGCCACCCGATGATCAGCCCGATTCCGGGACCGGGATGCCCCGCCGCGGTCTGACGCGACCACACCGCAAGCATCCCGAGCGCGCTGGCCACCGCAGAACCGGCCAGGGCCGTCCAGGCCAGCGCCCAGCGGCGGGTGATCAGCGCCAGGGTGGAGAAGCCGACCGAGAACACCAGCGCCAACCAGGTGAACACCCGCGACGGCAGTGAGATGCCGTCGCTTACGGCCGTGGCGTCACCGACCAGGACGTCGAACCCCTTGGTGGTGCCGGTGTGCGGCAGCACGAACGACAGCAGCACCACGAACACCAGGATGGCCACGACCATCGCACGCGGCCCCGTGTCGAATTCGCGGGTGACCTTGCGCTCGACGGCCGCCAGGTCGTCCTTGAACCGGTCGAAGTCGCTTTCGTTGCTCAACAGCCACATCCTCCTGATGACGGCGAGGTTTCCGGCGCACCGATCCGCGGCAGCCCGAGGCCGACGCCGGTCCGCGGGCGCCGCCCCGCCTCGTGGGCGTCGCCGGCGAGGGTACGGCGATGGGTGACCAACGGGGCGTCGGCGATCAGATGGTGCGGCGCGGCACCGGTCACGGTGGTGGTGACGATGTCACCGGGTCGGATCCGCTCCACGTCGCCGCCAGGGCTGAAATGCACCAGTCTGCCGTCGCGGGCCCGGCCCGACATGCGGGCGGTGCTGGCGTCCTTTCGGCCCTCGCCCGTGGCGACCAGCAGTTCCACCGCCCGCCCGATCTGGGCCTGGTTCTCCTCCAGAGAAATTCGCTCCTGCAGCTCGATCAGCCGCTGATAGCGTTCGGTGACAACGGCTTTCGGCAACTGGTCGGGCATGTCGGCGGCGGGGGTACCGGGCCGGATGGAGTACTGGAAGGTGAACGCAGTCGAGAAACGCGACCGCTCGACGACATCGAGGGTGGCCTGGAAATCTTCCTCGGTCTCGCCGGGGAAGCCGACGATCAGGTCGGTGGTGATGGCCGCGTCCGGGATCGCGGCACGCACCTTGTCGATGATGCCCAGGTAGCGGTCGGCCCGGTACGAGCGGCGCATCGCCTGGAGGATCCGGTCCGAACCGGACTGCAGCGGCATGTGCAGTGTCGGGCAGACGTTGGGGGTCTGCGCCATCGCCTCGATCACGTCGTCGGTGAACTCGGCGGGGTGGGGTGAGGTGAACCGCACCCGCTCCAGCCCCTCCACGTCGCCGCAGGCGCGGAGCAGCTTGGCGAACGCACTGCGGTCGCGCGGAACATCGGGGTCGGCAAACGACACACCGTAGGCGTTGACGTTCTGGCCCAGCAGGGTGACCTCGAGCACGCCTTGGGAAGCCAGGGTCTGCACCTCGGCCAGGATGTCCCCGGGACGGCGGTCGACCTCTTTGCCGCGCAGCGACGGCACGATGCAGAACGTGCAGGTGTTGTTGCAGCCCACCGAGATCGACACCCACGCCGCATAGGCCGACTCGCGCGTCGCAGGCAGGGTGGACGGAAACTCCTGCAGCGCTTCGACGATCTCGACCTGGGCGGCGCGGTTGTGGCGGGCCCGCTCCAGCAGTGTGGGCAGGGACCCGATGTTGTGGGTGCCGAAGACCACATCGACCCAGGGGGCGCGGCGCAGTACCGACTCGCGGTCCTTCTGGGCCAGGCATCCGCCGACGGCGATCTGCAAGTTCGGATCGGCCTGCTTGCGCGGGGCCAGATGACTGAGATTGCCGTAGAGCTTGTTGTCGGCGTTCTCGCGCACCGCACAGGTGTTGAACACGACGATGTCGGCGTCGGCGCCGTCGGGGGCCCTACGGTATCCGGCGTCCTCCAGCAGGCCGGACAGCCGCTCGGAGTCGTGCACGTTCATCTGACAGCCGTAGGTGCGGACCTGATAGGTGCGTTCGGAGCCGGGCTGTGTCGTCGACTCCTCGCGCGGGCGCTCGTCGCGCGCCGCGTCCCGGTTCACCATCGTCGTCACGGCCTCAATGGTACGGAGCCACCCGAAACGTCAACGCGGCGGATTGACGAGATCCGGGCAGGCCGGGCGTTCCCTGGGTAAGGTCACCTGCCATGGGTAGCCCCGGCGAGCAGCCGCAGGTCGACGACGCGGCGCCACCAGGTGTGCCGATGATCTCACTTCAGGGAGTCAACAAGCACTTCGGGCCCTTGCACGTACTCAACGACATCAACCTCGATGTGGGGCGCGGCGAGGTCGTCGTGGTCCTCGGACCGTCGGGTTCGGGTAAATCCACGTTGTGCCGCACCATCAATCGGCTGGAGACCATCGACTCGGGCAGCATCGCGGTCGATGGTCAGGAGCTGCCCGCCGAGGGTCGCAAACTGGCTCAGCTGCGGTCGGATGTCGGCATGGTGTTCCAGTCCTTCAACCTGTTCGCGCACAAGACGATCCTGGAGAACGTCATGCTCGCCCCGGTGAAGGTGCGACGCAAGCCCAAGGCACAGGCCAGGGAGGCCGCCATGGCCCTGTTGGACCGGGTCGGAGTGGCCAACCAGGCCGACAAATACCCGGCCCAGCTGTCCGGCGGTCAGCAGCAACGCGTGGCCATCGCACGATCGTTGGCGATGAAACCCAAGGTGATGCTCTTCGACGAGCCGACCAGCGCCCTGGACCCCGAGATGATCAACGAGGTCCTGGCCGTGATGACGTCGCTGGCCGGCGAGGGCATGACGATGGTGGTGGTCACCCACGAGATGGGCTTCGCCCGCCGGGCATCCGATCGCGTGGTGTTCATGGCCGATGGCGCCATCGTCGAGGACGCGCCACCGGCCGAGTTCTTCGACAACCCGAAATCCGACCGCGCCAAAGATTTTCTCGGCAAGATCCTTCATCACTGACGCTCCGCCGAAAGGAACCCGAACATGCCCTCCGTGCCGTTCAAGTTGGTCGGTACCCTCGCGCTCGCGATCGCACTCCCCTTCGCCGCGACCGCATGTGGCGGTGGTGGCGACTCCAGCAAGATCGTCATCGGCACCAAGTACGACCAACCCGGCCTCGGCCAGAAGAAGCCTGACGGCACCATGTCCGGGTTCGACGTCGATGTGGCCAAATACGTGGCCAACGAACTCGGTTATCCCGAGGACAAGATCGAGTGGAAGGAAGCGCCCTCGCCGCAGCGCGAGACGCTGATCCAGAACGGTCAGGTCGAATACATCGTCGGGACCTACTCGATCAGCCCGGCGCGTCAGGAGAAAGTGGCGTTCGCCGGGCCCTACCTGGTCACCGGTCAGAGCCTGCTGGTCCGCGCCGACGAGAACGCCATCACCGGAGCGGAGTCCCTGGCGAACAACCAGAAGGTGTGCTCGGTATCCGGTTCGACGCCGGCTCAGCGGATCAAGGAGAAGTATCCGGACGTTCAACTGCAGCTGTACGACACCTACACCCTGTGCATCGACGCCCTCAGGAACCGTGGAGTCGACGCCGTGACCACCGATGAGGTGATCCTGGCCGGATACGCCGCGCAGACTCCAGGGGAATTCAAGATCGTCGGTAAGCCATTCTCCGAGGAGCGCTACGGCATCGGCCTCAAGAAGGACGACACCGAACTGCGCGGCAAGATCAACGATGCGATCGAGAAGATGATCAACAGCGGAGCGTGGAAAGAAGCGTTCGACAAGAACCTCGGGCCGGCCGGCATCCAGGCGCCGACACCGCCGACCGTCGACCGCTGAGTCGGAGGAAGCAACTCCCCCGTGGAGATATTCACCGAGTACCGCGACCAGATCTTCGCGGCATTCTGGATCACCATCCGGCTGACGATTTACTCCGCCGTCGGCGCATTGATCCTGGGCACGTTGTTGGCGGCGATGAGATTGGCACCGGTGCCGGTGCTGAACTGGCTCGGCGCAATCTATGTGAACATCGTCCGTAACACTCCCCTGACGCTGATCATCATCTTCTGCTCACTCGGGGTGGGGCAGACGCTGCGGATCACGCTGGCCGCGGCGGACTCGCCGACGTTCATCGTGGACAGCAGTTTCCGCCTGGCCGTACTCGGGTTGACGATCTACACCGCATCTTTCGTGTGTGAGACGGTGCGGGCCGGGGTCAACACCGTGCCGATCGGCCAGGCCGAGGCGGCCCGCTCGCTCGGTCTGTCGTTCGGACAGAACCTGCGGTTGATCCTGCTACCACAGGCTTTTCGCGCGGTGATCCTGCCGTTGGGTTCAGTGCTGATCGCCCTGACCAAGAACACCACCATCGCCTCGGCCATCGGCGTCGTCGAGGCGGCGTGGTTGATGAAGACGATGACGGAGAACACCGCCGCACTGCTGACGGTCGGCATCATCTTCGCCGCCGGATTCGTCATCCTGACATTGCCGTTGGGTCTGCTGTTCGGTTGGCTCGGCAAGAGATTGGCGGTGCAGCGCTAGATGTCCAGCGCTTCGGTTCTCTTCGATGTTCCCGGCCCCCGGGCCCGGGTGCGGAACATCATCGTGGCGATCCTGGCCATTGCGGTGACCGCCGTCATCATCGGCGTCGTGCTGTGGCGCTTCAACGAGAAGGGTCAACTCGACTGGGACAAGTGGCAACCGTTCCTGACGGCCGATCTGTGGCGGACCTACTTGCTGCCCGGCCTCCAGGGCACGCTGACCGCGGCCGCCCTGTCGATCGTGCTGGCACTCGCACTGGGCCTCTTGCTCGGTGTCGGACGGATGACGCCGGTGGCGTTCATCCGTTGGCCCTGTGCGGTGTTCGTCGAGTTCTTCCGCGCCGTACCGGTGCTGATCATGATGATCTTCAGCTTCGCGGCGTATGGGCTCCTCGACAGCATGCCGTCGAAGTATCAGGCGCTGGCCGGCGTGGTCACCGGCCTGACCCTCTACAACGGCGCGGTGATCGCCGAGATCATCCGGGCGGGAGTCAACTCTCTGCCACGGGGTCAGGTCGAGGCTGCGGCGTCACTCGGTCTGCGCTGGGGTTCGACGATGCGGCTCATCCAGCTACCGCAGGCCATCACCTCGATGCTGCCGGTTCTGATCTCCCAGATGGTGGTGATCCTCAAGGACACGGCGATCGGCTACCAGATCACCTTCCTGGAGGTGGTGCGCCAGACCACCAACCTCGGTTCGACCTACCGCAACTATCTACCCGCGCTCATGGTCGTGGCACTGCTGTTGATCACGATCAACTTCGCACTGTCCTCATTCGCCACCTGGCTGGAACGGCGAATGCGTCGTTCCAGCCGTGGGCCCGCGCCGCTGGAACCAGAGGCCGTCGAACAGGAAGGCGCACCGGGAGCGCAGGTGCTGCACACTCAACGGGACTGACCCGCGTATAGCGACACAATGCGGCCGCTACACCCGGCGCCGTTCCCGTTCGCCGGCCAGTTCGACGCTGACAACGTCGAAGGCCATCGACTGGTTGTAGCCGCGACGGGCCAACATGCCGACGAGCCGACGCGTCACCTTCACGTCGCCATCGTCGTCATCGAGCCGCTCGCGACGCAACTTGTCCCGAACCAGCTGCTCGGCCCGTTGTCGCTCGGCAGCCGGATCCAGGTCGGCCAGCGCGGCGTCGATGACCTCTTTGTCCACGCCCTTCTTGCGAAGCTCAACAGCCAAGGCGCGCTTGCCTTTTCCTGAGTTGGCGTGCCGGGACCGCACCCACTGTTCGGCGAAATCCTCGTCATCGATCAGCCCGACCTCGGTCAACCTGTTCAGCACCTTGGTGCTGAGGTCTTCCTCGTAACCCCGTTTGGTGAGCTGTTCGATCAGTTCGGAGCGGGTGCGGGCCCGCACAGTGAGCAGACGCAGACAGACATTCTTTGCCTGCTCCTCACGTTTGCGAGGATCCTGCGTCTGCTCCCCGTCGGGCGTACCCGACGACTCAGAAGTCAACCGGGGCGGGAAGGACGTCATCAGCCTTTGCCTCGGCGGTCACGACAGCGCCGATACCGAGCTTTTCCTTGATCTTCTTCTCGATCTCGTTGGCGACGTCGACGTTCTCCAACATGAACTTGCGGGCATTCTCCTTGCCCTGCCCCAACTGCTCACCCTCATAGGTGAACCAGGAGCCGGACTTGCGGATGAAGCCGTGCTCGACACCCATGTCGATGAGCGAGCCCTCGCGGCTGATGCCGTGGCCGTACAGGATGTCGAACTCGGCCTGCTTGAACGGCGGCGAGACCTTGTTCTTGACGACCTTGACGCGGGTCCGGTTACCGACCGCGTCCGTGCCGTCCTTGAGCGTCTCGATACGCCGGACGTCGAGACGGACCGAGGCGTAGAACTTCAGAGCCTTACCGCCCGTGGTGGTTTCGGGCGAGCCGAACATCACGCCGATCTTCTCGCGGAGCTGGTTGATGAAGATCGCGGTGGTGCCCGAGTTGTTCAGCGCACCGGTCATCTTGCGTAGCGCCTGGCTCATCAGGCGGGCCTGCAGACCGACGTGGCTGTCACCCATCTCACCCTCGATCTCGGCGCGGGGCACCAGCGCGGCCACCGAGTCGATCACCAAGATGTCCAGCGCGCCCGAGCGCACCAGCATGTCGGCGATCTCCAGTGCCTGCTCACCCGTGTCGGGCTGGCTGACCAGCAGCGAATCGGTGTCCACACCGAGCTTCTTGGCGTACTCGGGATCCAGGGCGTGCTCAGCGTCGATGAACGCCGCGATACCGCCGGCAGCCTGGGCGTTGGCCACCGCGTGCAACGCCACAGTGGTCTTACCCGAGGATTCCGGGCCGTAGATCTCGACCACGCGGCCGCGAGGCAGGCCACCGATACCGAGCGCGACGTCCAGGGAAATCGAACCGGTGGGGATCACCGAGATGGGCTGGCGCACCTCCTCGCCGAGGCGCATCACCGAGCCTTTACCGAAGTTCTTGTCGATCTGGGCCATCGCCAGTTCGAGCGCTTTTTCGCGATCAGGGGCCTGTTGCGCCATGATGGTGCCTCTCCGAGTAGTCGTGTTGACCGGTGTTCCGATCGGTTGGCGGTGACGTTAGAACAGGCCACCGACAAGTCGGCTCAGTCGGACTGCACCCAGACTAGACGAACATCTGTTCGATTCAAGGAGACACGCCGGAGATGATCTCCGTCAGCGACGCCAGTTCGGAAAATTGTCGAGATCCCGCAGCGTCATGACGAACCCGACCGCGCCGACGGCGATGGCCAGGAAGTATCCGAGGGCCGCCGGCCATCCGGCCAGCGTCGACGCGACCAACCAACACAGCAGTACCGCTGCGATCACCAGCAGAACACCGTAAAGAGGTGTCCGCATCGGGTGGTCACCAAGGCCCATGACTCCGGTATACGCCGAATCGGCGGCCGGGAAAAGACCCGTCGGCTCACCGGTGGCTGTTCACCACTGCTCGCGCGGGACGTCGAAGTCCGCACACAACGCCCGCCACACGCTGCGCGGCTCCACCCCGTCCTCGATGGCCTGCGCGGCAGTGCGGCCGTCGAGGGCCGCCAGCACATGGTCGACGAGCAGCGAACGACCCCGCATCGCGCCGAATTGGCCGTCCACGAGCTCATGGAATTCCGTCAACCGCACGGGCCCAACCTACCGAGTGCCTGCCAGCGCGTCATGGCACACCCGTACCGGATCTGCCACCTCGGCGATCGAGGCGCCGGCGCGCACAGCGGCCGCACGGTAGGACGATGCCCCGAGCACGGTGTCGACCGCCGCGGTGAGCGCCTCCCCGGAAAGGGGCCGCACCAGCTGCGCACTGCCTTGACGCACAACGCGATTGGCGATCTCCCACTGATCACCGCCCCCCGGCACCACCACCATCGGCACACCTGCCAGCAGCGCCTTGGACACCAGGCCGTGCCCGCCACCGCAGATCACCAGATCGGCGTGCGACAGCAGCTCGTCCTGACGGCCGAGCCCCACCGCCGCCCACGGCGGCACCTCCACGGCGGCCCCGCCGAGCCGCGACACCACCACGCGGGCCCCCTCGGGCAGTGTCTGCCCCGGGCGCAGCGACTCCAGCACCAGTTCGGCCATCCCCTGCGTCCCGGTGGTCGCGGTAGAGGGCGCCACCATCACCACCGGACCCGAGCCCGGCGGCACGGTCAGCACCGCCTCGGTCGGTTCGAAGTGCAGCGGACCGACCACCACGGCCTCGGCCGGCCAGTCCGGGCGCGGCACCTCCAGTGCCGGCAGGGTGGCGATCAAGCGACGCAACGGGCCGGGGTCGTCCGCGGGCAGGCCGATCGAGGCGCGTACTCCGGCCCGGTCGGCCAGTCCCGCCCGCACGGATCGCGCGGTCAGGGCTCGCATGACCGTGTCGCGCAGGCGTCCCCGGATGCCGACGCCCGGGGCCAGCCCGCTGCCGAGCGGTGGCAAGCCCTTCGACGGCAGGTACAGCGGATGTGGGTTGAGCTCCACCCACGGCAACCCGAGCAGCTCGGCAGCCAGCCCGCCGCAGGCGGTGATCACGTCGGAAACCACGAGATCCGGTTGCAGCTCCTCCAGCACGGGCACGTTGAGCTGCGCCATCCGCCCGGCGCGCTGATGGATCTTGGCCCCAGCGTCGGCGTCGTCGTCCCCATCGGTCGCATCGAGACCGACGAGTTCTCGTGCGTCGACGCCGGCAGCCCGCGCGGTGTCGAGCCACTCCACCCCGGTCAGCAGCGTCGGGGTATCCCCCGCGGCGAGGAACTGCAGGCACAACGCAAGGGCCGGGAAGGCATGTCCGGGATCGGGCCCGGCGACCACCGCTACGCGCACCGGCCTACCTTGCCACAGGCATCCCCCACTAGGCTTCGGGCATGTCTGACCAATCCACCACCGCAGCGGCGACCCAGACCGGCACGGTCGAAACGTTCCTCAACGCGCTGCAGGAGCAGGACTTCGACACCGCCGAGAACGCACTGGCACAGAACCTCGTCTACCAGAACGTCGGGCTCCCGACCATCTACGGGCGCCAACGTGCGATGAAGCTGTTCCGCTCGATGCAGGGCAAGGCCGGCTTCGAGGTGAAGATCCACCGGATCGCCGCCGACGGCGCCGCGGTCCTGACCGAGCGCACCGACGCCCTGGTCTTCGGGCCGCTGCGCCTGCAGTTCTGGGTCTGCGGCGTGTTCGAGGTGCACGAAGGCCGAATCACGCTGTGGCGGGACTACTTCGACTTCCTTGACATGTTCAAGGCGACGCTGCGCGGCCTCGTCGGTGTGGTCGTGCCGTCGCTGCGCACGTCGCTGTAACAGCGCGTCAGGCGCGGCGCAGCTGACCGAGTTCGTCGAACGCCTGCGCCCACCCGACCAGACGATCGGTGGCGCCGGTCAACTCGTTGCGGTAGCGCTGCTGCGACAACGGCGACGCCGCACTCTGACCGCCGTTCACCGTCGATACGAGTTGCGCTGCGGCAGTGACCATCTCGTTGTACTGCCGCACGCCTTGGCCGAGCTGCGCGGTGAACGCGTTGATGGTGGGCACCAGATGCTGGCGCGACTGCGGGGCATTGCTGATGGCCCGCTCCATCGACACCACCTCGGTGGCGGTAGCTGCCATGGTCCGCGCAGTGTGGTTGGCCACCGCGGTCAGTTCCCGCAATTCGTCGGCCGGAAGTATCCGACCGCGTTCAAGTACACCGAGTAGCGAGAACATGCCGCGCTCGGAGGCCACCAGCGCCGCCATGGGTTGACGGGCCGCGGAACCCCACGGCGGCAACCGACGTCCGGAGACCGGCCGCTGCGCCGGCAGCGGTTCCGCGCGCAGCCAGCGGTAACGCAGCCAGAACAGCGTCGCGGGGAATGCCGCACCGGCCGCGATGGCGCCGGTGATGATCAGGCCCCAGACCGGTGTGCTCCACGATGCCAGCAGCGCCGTGGCGAGCACCCAGAACCCGGTGGCCAGGGTGAAGAACACCCCGAAGCGCAGCGCCCACCGCCGCTTGCGCAACAGCTTTGCGCGCGGATCGGCGGCGGCGCTGAGCTTCTCGGTCAGGGCCCCGGACAGGTCTGCCGCGGTGTCGATACCCCGTTGCACCAACGATTTCCAGGCGTCGGGTCGACCGGTCTTGGTAGCCATGATCTAGAACACTCGAATCTCTACTGGCCGAGCGGATTCTCGGGGGTGGCAGGAGTCTGGTTGGCTGCCGGAGTGGCCGGGGTGGACGGGGTGGCTCCGCCGCTGGGCAGTGCGTCGCCGCGCATCGACGCCCGGATCTGCTCGAGCCGGGAATGGCCGGCCATCTGGACGCTGGCCTGCTGCACCTCCATCATGCGGCCCTGCACCGAGTTCTGCGCCAGCTCGGCCTGGCCGATGGCGTTGGCGTAGCGGCGCTCGATCTTGTCGCGAACCTCGTCGAGGCTCGGGGTGTTGCCCGGTGCGGCGACCTCGCTCATGGAGCGGAGCGAGGCACTGACCTGCTCCTGCATCTTTGCCTGCTCGAGCTGGGACAGCAGCTTGGTGCGCTCGGCGATCTTCTGCTGCAGCATCATCGCGTTCTGCTCGACGGCCTTCTTGGCCTGCGCGGCGGACTGAAGGGCCTGATCGTGCAGACCCTTGAGGTCCTCGACGCTCTGCTCTCCGGTGACGAGCTGGGCGGCGAACGCCTCGGCGGCGTTGTTGTACTCGGTGGCCTTGGCCGCGTCGCCGGCAGCGGTGGCCTGATCGGCCAGCGTCAGCGCCTGGCGGACGTTGACCTGCAGCTTCTCGATGTCGGCGAGCTGCCGGCTGAGTCGCATCTCGAGCTGGCGCTGGTTGCCGATGACCTGGGCGGCCTGCTGGGTCAGGGCCTGGTGTTGCCGCTGCGCGTCCTCGATGGCCTGCTGGATCTGCACCTTCGGGTCGGCATATTCGTCGACCTTGGAGCTGAACAGCGCCATCAGGTACTTCCATGCCTTGACGAACGGATTGGCCATGGGTTCGTTCCGCCTTATCTGTCGGGCTTGTCTGTCAGGCTTGCCCAGCAAGCCGGTGCTCGGGTCCTACTGCTCTTCAGGTTGCCGCAATTCCTCTGATGCCAACTTATCGGTTCTGGACAGGCAGCCACAGTCCCGTCGACTGTTCGCATGGGCGTTTTGCGAAAATTCGTACCCGCACACGAACAGCGCGATCAATCCGGCATCGGCGGTGGCGTCAGGCCCAAGTCACGCGACGGCCATCGACACGACCTGCGGGATGACCACCTTGGTCGACGCATCGATGTGGGCGACGTTGGCAGCGACATCGGGACGGGCGGCTGTGGAGGCGTGTTCACGCTCGGCCATGCTCTCGCCGGCATCGGTGAGCACCCGCGACAGCGGGACGTCCAGCGCGTCGCAGATGGCGCTGAGCAGTTCGCTGGAGGCCTCCTTGCGGCCCCGCTCGACTTCGGAGAGGTACCCGAGGCTGACCCGGGCCGTGTCGGACACTTGACGCAACGTCCGACCCTGTTCGGTGCGGGCGTTACGCAGCACGTCGCCAATCACCTCACGCAGCAATGCCGTCATCGTGCCCTCCTTCGCCTGGCGGTCGCAGGTCCGCTGACTGACCAACGCCGCGGACCACCGCATGGTTCCCGCAGTCCGGTGCAGATCTGGGTTACTGGTTCTCGACCAGGAAACGCAGCCGGGCGATCGCCTCGTCGACGGCGGCGCGGCGGATGTCCCAGCGCGAGCCGGACAGGGCCAACTCGACGACGTCGGTGTCGACCGGGCCGGCGAGGCCGATGAACACGGTGCCCACCGGGTGTCCGCCGTGCGGTTCCGGCCCGGCCACGCCGGTCAGGCCGACACCCCAGGTGGCCGCGCACCGCTGCCGGGCGCCGACCGCCAGCGCCCGCGCGGTCGGCGCAGCGACGGGGCCGACCGCGTCGAGCACCTGGGGGGCCACGCCGGCCAACCAGATCTTGGTGTCCTCGTTGTAGGTGATCAGTCCGCCTTGTAGCACCGCACTGGCCCCTGTCACGCCTGCGAGCGTCGCGGCGAGCAGGCCGCCGGTCAGCGACTCGGCGGTGGCCACGCTCTGTGAGCGCACCGTCAGGTCGGCGACCAGCGCCCTGGCGTCGTCAGTGAGCAGCGGATCGTCCACGTGAATCCCTGATCGCAGAGAGGACGTAATCGGCGCCGGTGAGCACGGTCAGCACCACGGCGGCCCACATGATCACCCAGGCCACATCGAGCCAGATGTCGGGCCACGAATGCAGCGGAAGCACGAACAACCCGATGGCCACGGCCTGCACCAGTGTCTTGAGCTTGCCGCCACGGCTGGCCGGGATCACTCCGTGACGCAGCACGGCGAACCGCAGCACCGTGATTCCGATCTCACGGGTCAGTACCACCACGGTGATCCACCAGGGCAGGTCGTGCAGCATCGAGAGTCCGATCAGCGCCGCGCCGATCAGCGCCTTGTCGGCGATCGGATCGGCCAGGGTGCCGAACTCGGTGATCATGCCGTAGCTGCGGGCCAACGCACCATCGAGATGGTCGGTGATCACCGCGACCGCGAACACCGCGAAAGCGGCGATCCGCCAGCCGGATTCATGACCGTCGCCGACGAACAGAAATACGAGGAAGACCGGAACCAGCACCATTCGTACACCGGTGAGCACGTTGGCGAGGTTGGCCACGCGCGCACGCGGGACCACCGGATCGGTAGAAGGTTGGCCCGGCACCGCAACAGAATATCGGTTGCCGTAACGGATACTCTTGCGCCTGTGAACCCAGGCAGTGTCGAGCCGCGCCAGCAGCCTGTGGTGCGCCGCGCCCGCACGTCCGATGTCCCGGCGATCAAGGGCCTGGTCGACGTCTACGCGGGAAAGATCCTGCTGGAGAAGAACCTGGTCACGCTGTACGAGGCGGTCCAGGAATTCTGGGTCGCCGAACTCGACGGTGAGCTGGTCGGATGTGGTGCGCTCCATGTGTTGTGGGCCGATCTCGGTGAGGTGCGCACCGTGGCGGTGCATCCGAAAGTCCGCGGCACCGGCGTGGGACATGTTCTCGTCGAGCAGTTGCTCGGCGTCGCCCGCGAGTTGCACCTGAGCCGCATCTTCGTGCTGACCTTCGAGGTCGACTTCTTCGGCAAGCACGGGTTCGAGGAGATCGACGGCACCCCGGTGACCGCCGAGGTGTACGAGGAGATGTGCCGCTCGTACGACACCGGTGTGGCGGAGTTCCTCGACCTGTCCTACGTCAAGCCCAATACCCTGGGCAATACCCGTATGTTGTTGACGTTGTAAACCTGCATCAGTTCAGGGGGATCGTGCGGAAATCGACAACGGCGGCCCTGGCCGTCGCCGGTCTGGCCGTCGCGACCAGTACCGCCGGTTGCGGCCTGATCAACGACCTCACCGGCGGGCACAAATCCGGCGCAGAGGCGATCGTGCGCCAACTGCAGTCCATGCCAGGCATATCCACCGTCGACCTCGACTACACCCACAACATCACCGTCGGCGAACTCATTTACTTCAAAGCCGATTTGGGTTCCTCCGCAACACCGGAGCAAGCCGGTGCGGCAGCCAAGACATTCATGGAACAGGGCCTGGTTGAGGACCTGGACCGGGCCAACTCCGCCGAGTTGACGCTGACCTACCCGCTGGGCGGATCCCGTCCCAACTACTCCCTGCGAAATGACTCCTCCGCGTGGCTCCGCGTGGAGCCCGGGTGGGACCTGACGTTGGTCGCCGACACCGTGGCCACCTGGCTGAGCGCCGCGCGCTCACCCATCGTCGAATCCGTGCTGACTGCCGCCACCTCGGGCGACACCAATTCCTTCGACACCACGGTCACGGTGCGCCCGGAGGCGACCTCCGCGCAGGTCCAGGCGCTGAAAGAGCAGGTGCCCGGCCTACGTGACGCGGCCTGGAAGCAGGCCTAGTTCGACTACCCCGTCAACGTGGTCGACACCCGAATGTTGTTGACGCTCTCAGCGGTTCAGAACTCGTCGGGATCGTCGTCCGCGTCGGCACCGTTGGCGTCGGACCCGCCGCGGATCAGCATCAGCGTGCCGGCCAGCTCGTCAGGCTTCACGAGCACCTCGCGGGCCTTGGAGCCCTCGGACGGCCCGACTATCTGTCGGGTCTCCATCAGGTCCATGAGCCGGCCCGCCTTGGCGAAACCGACACGCAGCTTGCGCTGCAGCATCGAGGTGGAGCCGAACTGAGAAGACACCACGAGCTCAACGGCCTGCAGGAAGACATCCATGTCGTCGCCGATGTCCGGGTCGACGTCCTTGCGCTCGCCGGCCTTGACCGCGGTGACACCCTCGACGAACTCCGGCTCGGCCTGGGTCTTGGTGGCCTCGACGACGGCGTGGATCTCCTCGTCGGTGATGAACGCGCCCTGCATGCGCAGCGGCTTGTTGGCGCCCATCGGCAGGAACAGGCCGTCGCCCATGCCGATCAGCTTCTCGGCGCCTGGCTGGTCCAGGATGACGCGGCTGTCGGTGAGTGACGAGGTCGCGAACGCGAGCCGGGACGGCACGTTGGTCTTGATCAGACCGGTGACGACGTCCACCGACGGCCGCTGGGTGGCGAGCACCAGGTGGATACCGGCGGCACGGGCTTTCTGCGTGATGCGGACGATGGCGTCCTCGACGTCACGCGGTGCGGTCATCATCAGGTCCGCGAGCTCGTCGACGATGGCCAGGATGTAGGGGTAGGGCTTGTAGACCCGCTCGCTACCCAGCGGGGTGCTGATCTCGCCCGAACGCACCTTCTCGTTGAACACGTCGATGTGGCGGACCCGGGACGCCTTCATGTCCTGGTAGCGCTGTTCCATCTCCTCGACCAGCCAGGCCAGTGCCGCGGCAGCCTTCTTCGGTTCCGTGATGATCGGCGTGATGAGGTGCGGAATGCCTTCGTACGGCGTGAGTTCCACCATCTTCGGGTCGATCAGGATCATCCTGACCTCTTCCGGGGTGGCCCGCGCCAACAGTGAGACCAGCATGGAGTTGACGAAGCTGGACTTACCCGAGCCGGTCGAACCGGCCACCAGAAGGTGCGGCATCTTGGCCAGGTTGGCCGAGACGAAGTCGCCTTCGATGTCCTTGCCCAGGCCGATCACCAGCGGGTGGTGGTCGCGACGGGTCGACGGCGCAGTGAGAACGTCGGAGAGCCGGACCATTTCACGGTCGGAGTTGGGCACCTCGATGCCCACGGCGGACTTGCCGGGGATCGGGGCCAGCATGCGCACGCTCTCGGTGGCGACGGCGTAGGCGATGTTGCGGTGCAGCGCGGTGATCTTCTCGACCTTGACGCCGGGTCCGAGTTCGACCTCGTAGCGGGTGACGGTCGGCCCGCGGGTGCAACCGGTCACGGCGGCGTCGACCTTGAACTGTTCCAGCACCGAGGTGATGGCGTCGGTCATCTGGTCGTTGGCCGCGGTGCGCAGCTTCGGCGGGTCGCCGGCGATCAGCAGATCCAGGGAGGGCAGGTTGTACGGCCCCTCGACCACTCGGTCCATGACGAGGGTGTCATCAGAGGGTTTGGCCTTCGGCTCGGATTTGACTTCGGCCTTCTTGCGAGGGCGCGGTTTGACCGCAGGCTCGGGGACGGTCGGCGCATCGGTGTCCTCGGGCAGCGGGTAGTTGTCCATCGGCGTGCCGGCCGGCGCCTTGGGGGCTTCGATGGCGGCTGTCGGCCAGGTCTGGGCGTCGCCGCGCGACGCGTCGTCGTCGTAGTAGCCGTCGGACAGATCGTCGTAGCCGTCGTCCTCGTACTCATCGACGTAGTCGTCGTACTCGTCATCGTCGTACTCGTCGTGGAACGCCCGGGTGCTGAACATGGTCCGCAGGGTCGAGGGCACCTCGCGGATCGTCGTCCCGGTGACCAA
This sequence comes from Mycobacterium shunyiense, assembly GCF_058270035.1. NCBI lineage: Bacteria > Bacillati > Actinomycetota > Actinomycetes > Mycobacteriales > Mycobacteriaceae > Mycobacterium > Mycobacterium shunyiense. The sequence goes on from NZ_JBZDPT010000034.1 coordinate 24,373, forward strand.
CAACAGACCGAACAGCACACCCATGAACAACAGCGGCGCGGCGATCCACTCGGTCAGCCCGTCCGACAGGGGCCCACCGATGGCGAAGCCGACGAATCCGGCGGCGTGCTGGCGTGCGACGGGATCCTGCGGCGATCCCGACCACAGGTGCCATAGGCCGAGCAACGGCAGCGCGATCATGGCCGATCCCAGGATCAGCCGGGGGCGCGACTCCGGGTCCGGCTCGGTGCGCATCAGGACGACGGCGATGGCGCCGAGAATGACGGGCACCAGCACCACCGGTCCACCGATCAGGGTGCGTACGGCGGTGTCGATCCACTGACCCACCGGGCCGGCCGCATGGAACCACGAACTGGCGGCCACCACGACGGCGATACCCAGCAGCGCGAGCGCCAGCCCGTCGCGGCGGTGTCCGGGTTCGATATCGCGGGCCCGGCCCACCGAGCGGGCGGTCGATCCGGCTCCCTTGGCCAGCATCAGCCACCCGGCGCGGGCACCTTGGCCGAGCTTCTGGCCCGCGGCAGCGACAGGTGAGGCCTGGGGCCGGCGTGCGGGCTTACGCCGCGGCGCAGCCGGGCGTCCCTTGCGGGCCGGCGCCGGACGCCGCGAACCGCCCCGCGAGCTGGCATTCGACCTGCTCGAACGCGCTCCGGATCGGCCGGCGGTCTTGTTAGCCATGTCCGCAAGCCTAGTCGCACATGCCCCACAATCACCATGTGCCACACGGGTCACAAGACGGTCTCAAATGACACTTAGCCATACGAACCATTTTCGTCGGGTTATCGCCTAGGGTGGACAGTCGTCCAGTTTCGGTTCTCACGAGGAGTTCTGCACCTATGCCAGTTGTTGTCGTCGCCACCATGAAGGCCAAGCCCGAGTCCGTCGACGCCGTGCGCGAGGCCTGCACCAACGCCGTCGCGGCCGTGCACGACGAGCCGGGCTGCCAGCTGTATTCACTGCATGAGTCCGACGGCACGTTCGTCTTCGTCGAGCAGTGGGCCGACGCCGACGCACTCAAGACCCACAGCACCGCTCCGGCCATCGGCACCCTGTTCGGCTCGATCGGCGAGCTGCTCGACGGCGCTCCCGATATCAAAATGTTGCAGCCCGTGGTGGCGGGTGACCCCGCCAAGGGACAGCTGCGGGCCGGCTGATGAGCGCTTGCGCGAAGAAGAAACAACACTGATGAGCGCTTGCGCGAAGAAGAGAATGCACTGATGTCCACCGCCGCTCCCCTGGCTGGGAAGGTCGCGTTCATCACCGGCGCCGCGCGCGGCCAGGGCCGGGCGGAGGCCCTGCGGCTGGCCGCCGACGGGGCCGACATCATCGCGATCGATCTGTGCGATCAGATCGAATCGGTGCCCTACCCCCTGGCCACGCCCGACGATCTGGCTGCGACAGTCAAGCTCGTGGAAGACGCGGGTGGCCGGATCGTGGCCGTACAGGCCGATGTCCGTGACGAGCAGGCGCTGCGGGCGGCACTGCAGACCGGAGTGGACCGGTTCGGCCGGCTCGACATCGTCGTCGCCAACGCCGGGATCGCCCCGATGCAATCGGGCCCCGACGGCTGGCGCGATGTCGTCGACGTGAACCTGACCGGCGCGCACCACACTGTCGAGGCGGCGATTCCGATCATGGTCCCCCAGGGTGACGGCGGGTCGATCGTGCTAATCAGCTCGGCGGCGGGACTGATCGGGGTGGGCGGCGGCGACCGCGGCTCGCTGGGCTACACCGCGGCCAAGCACGGTGTGGTCGGACTGATGCGGGCCTACGCCAACTTCCTCGCCCCGCACAGCATTCGGGTCAACACGATTCACCCCACCGGGGTGGACACCCCGATGATCAACAACGAGTTCACCCGCGGATGGCTGAAACACATCGCCGAGGAGTTGAACGCACCGACCGATTTCAGCAATGCGCTACCGGTGCAGGTGATCCAGTCGGAAGACGTCGCGAACGCGGTGGCGTGGCTGGTGTCCGATCAGGCGCGCTACATCACCGGGGTGACACTTCCGGTCGATGCGGGCATCGTCAACAAACGATGAGCAATCCCGTCGCTGCTACGGCCGTCGGCCCGATGGTCCTGGCCGCCGTCGAACAGTACGAGCCGGTGCAGCGACGGTTGGTCGACGACGACATGGCGCTGTCATTCCTGCCGGCCGGCGTGCGCGCCTTCACCCGGACCGCGCGCTGGTCGGTTGCTCGCAGACTTCTGATCCAGGCCACCGAACGGTCGGGCCCGGGACTGTGGGCGAATCTGACCTGCCGCAAGCGTTACCTCGGCGACAAGCTCACCGAGGCGTTGCCTGATATCGACGCCGTGGTGATTCTCGGCGCAGGCCTCGACACCAAGGCCTACCGCCTCGCACGACACAGTGCGGTGCCGGTGTTCGAAGTGGATCTGCCGGTCAACATCGAGCGCAAACGCTCGGTGGTGCGCAGTGCGCTGGGGGCCGCTCCCCCGTCGGTTCACCTGGTGCCGGTGGATTTCGAAAACGACGACCTGGCTGCTGAACTCGCCCGACATGGCCACCGCGGCGACCACCGCACCTTCTTCATCTGGGAAGGCGTGACTCAGTACCTGAGCGCCGACGGTGTCGCGTCGACCTTCGAGTTCCTCCGTTCGGCAGCGCCGGCGAGCAGAATCGGATTCACCTATGTCCGCGGCGATTTCATCGACGGCACCAATCGCTACGGTGCGGAAACGCTGTATCGCCGGTTCCGGGTTCGCAGTCAACTGTGGCAGTTCGGGCTCGAACCAGACCGGGTGGCGGCCTTCATCGAGCCCTACGGCTGGCAGCTGACCGAGCAGGCCGGGCCCGATTACCTCACCGAGCATTACATTTCGCCGGCTGGGCGCAAGCTGACCGCCTCTCAGGTGGAATGGACCGCGTACGCCGAAAAGCGTTAGCAGGCAACCAGAGCGTCGAGTTCGGCGGCGTCGGCCCCGGCCAGTCTGCGGTGCATGGCTTTGGCGATGCGCCCGGCCTGGAGCTTGGCTCGCTCGGCATGCGGGCCCTCGAAGAGCTCGTCGACAGTGTCGGTCCACAGGGTCAGCCAGCGCACGAAATGCCGCGCCGCCAACGGATGACGGGCGTGCAGTTCACGGTGCACGGTCAGCGCGCTGCCCCGGTAGCGCCCGGCACGGAACAGCACGGTCTCCCAGAAGTCGCCCATGACCGGGATGTGGGACCGCAGTCCCTTGACGCGCAGCTCGGTGAACGGCTCGGCAAGCACGGGATCGGACAGCGCCTTGCTGTAGAACCGCCACAGGAGCAGCTCCACATCGTCACGCCCCGCCAGGTCTTCAGCCATCGGACAGATCCCTTTCCAGGCCGGTCGCACGCCTACCCCTAGTTTCTACAACATGTTCTTGTATAAACTCTAGCCATGATCACCTCGCCGATCCACCTCAGGTTGGTGTGGGGAGCTTTGGCAAGCTGGCAGGCGCCGGTTGGCCGGAAGATTGGCCGAGCAGTCGGCCCGTTGGGAGGTATGTGATGAATGCCGGTCCGGCTGTCGCGGTAGCGGTCGCCTTCTGCTGGCTGGGGATGGTGCTGGCGATCTCGTTCATCGAGGCGCCGCTGAAGTTCCAGGCCCCGGGGGTGACGCTGCAGATCGGACTCGGCATCGGGCGCAGGGTTTTCCGCGCACTCAACGCCGTGGAAACCGCATTCGCCGTCGTCATCATCGTGGTCTTCGCCATGCAGCGCCCGTCGCCCGGCGTGATCGTGGCCTTCGCAATTGCCATCGCGGCACTGGCGGTGCAGTTGATCGCCGTGCGGCCCAAGCTCATTCAGCGTTCCAACGCTGTCCTTGCCGTCACCCCGGGCGAAGAAGCGCAGTCACGCTCGCAGGCGCATTACTACTACGTCGGGTTCGAACTCATCAAGGTGATCGCGTTGTTAGCCGGCGGGGCCCTGCTACTGGCCGGCTGACTCCGGACTGGGCGTATTGACCTTCACCACAAGGCCTTTCGTATACGGACGCTGCGGGTCGCGCGGGTTTTCCTCCGGGAGGATGAGTCGCCACCCGTTGCCCGGATTCTTGTCACTGGCCACCAGAAACCCGCCCCGGGCGGCAGGGCCGGCGAGTTCGTCGGCGACGCGAATCGGGCCGTCGGCGAACAGATCGCCGGCCTGAGCCTGCACCGTCGGGTCTGAAGCCAATCGTCCGAGCCAGGTGGTCATCACGTCATGGACGTACGCCGCCTGTGCATCGGACAATCTGGCGTCGATCAGGATCGCCAAATTGGCATCGGGACAACCGGCCGGGAACACGTCGCACAGCACGCCTCCGCGCGTGGCCCGGTCGTAGAAGCGACGCATCAGCAACGGAATCCCGAATTTGGTGGCACCAAAGTAGAACGCGCAGAACACCACCACAAATCCCGCAACGACAACCACGTTCTGGTGCCCTTGGGTGGCGAAGGCATATGCCGTCACGCTGAAGAAGATGACAGCCGCGATGACCATCAATCCCACCATCACACGGATCGTGTGCGGATACTCCACTACTCGCTTGATGTCGTCCGCCGAATCGAACGGTGGAAGCGGGCGGCGTCGTTCCAATGGCACCTGTGGTGCGGGGTGGCTCACTGACCCAATCTAACCGGCCCGGCCAGGCGGTCCGGGCACCAAATTCGGCTAGATCTCGATGACGGTCGGGACGATCATCGGCTGGCGACGGTAGGTCTCGCCCACCCACTTGCCCACGGTCCGCCGGACCGCCTGGGCGATGCGGGTCGGGTCGGTGACGTTATCGGCGGCAAGGCTTTCCAGCTCGCGCTCGACGTTGCGGGCGACCGCCTCCAGCGCCTTCGGATCCTCCGAGAAACCGCGGGAATGCAGATGCGCGGGTGCGGCGGGCTTTCCGGTCTCGCGGTGGATCACCACGGTCACCGCCACGAAGCCCGAGGACAGGATGAGGCGTTCACCGAGTGTGGCGTCACCGACGTCCCCGGTGATCAGCCCGTCGACGAACATCTTGCCGACGGTCACCGCGCCGGAGATCGAGGCCTTACCGGCGACGAGGTCCACACTCACGCCGTTCTCGGCCAGCACGATGTTCTCCTGCGGCACCCCGGTGCTCGCGGCCAGCGCCGCATTGGCGCGCATGTGCCGCCAGGTGCCGTGCACGGGCATGACATTGCGGGGCCGCACCCCGTTGTAGAGGAACAGTAGCTCACCCGCATAGGCGTGGCCGGAAACATGTACGCGCGCTTGGGCGTTGGTGACGACACGGGCCCCGATCTTGGCCAGCGCGTCGATGACGCCGTAGACCGCTTCCTCGTTGCCCGGGATCAGCGATGAGGACAGGATGATCAGATCGCCCGCCGTCAGCGTGATGCTGCGATGCTCACCACGCGACATCCGCGACAGCGCCGCCATCGGCTCGCCCTGCGTGCCGGTGGTGATCAGCACGACCTTGTCGGCCGGCATCATCTCGGCCGCTCCGATGTCGAGGATGTCGGAATCGGCCACCCGCAGATAGCCGAGCTCGCGGGCGATGCCCATGTTTCGCACCATCGAGCGCCCGACGAACGAGACCCGCCGGCCCAGTGCCACGGCGGCGTCGACGATCTGTTGCACGCGATCGACGTTCGACGCGAAGCAGGCCACGATCACCCGGCCCTCGGCGCCGCGGATCAGCCGGTGCAGCGTCGGGCCGACCTCGCTCTCCGACGGGCTGACACCCGGGTGTTCGGAGTTGGTCGAGTCACACAGGAACAGGTCGACGCCGGCATCGCCGAGCCGCGACATGCCCGGCAGGTCGGTCGGACGGCCGTCGAGCGGTTGCTGGTCGAGCTTGATGTCGCCGGTGTGCAGCACGGTGCCGGCGCCGGTGTGGATCGCGACGGCCAGACATCCCGGGATCGAGTGGTTGACCGCGAAGTATTCGCATTCGAAGACGCCGTGCTGGCTGCTCTGCCGCTCGCCGACCTCGACGAACACCGGCTTGATCCGGTGTTCACGGCACTTCTCGCGAATCAGTGCGATGGTGAACTTCGAGCCGACCACCGGTATGTCCGGACGCAACTTGAGCAGGTAGGGAATCGCGCCGATGTGGTCCTCGTGCGCATGGGTGACGACGAGGGCTTCGACGTCTTCGAGGCGGTCCTCGACGTGGCGCAGGTCCGGCAGGATGAGGTCGACGCCGGGTTCGTCGTGCCCGGGGAACAGCACCCCGCAGTCCACGATGAGCAGCCTGCCCAGGTGCTCGAAGACCGTCATGTTGCGGCCGATCTCGCTGATTCCGCCCAGCGCGGTAACTCGCAGACCGCCGGGGGCCAGGGGCTTGGGGGGCGCGAGTTCGGTGCTCACTATCGCAACACCGCTGCCGCGCGCATGTCGGCGGCCAGCGCCTCGATCTCGGCGGGGGTGGCGGGGATCTGCGGCAGCCGTGGCAGGCCCGCATCGAATCCCTGCAACCGCAAACCTTCCTTGGACATGGTCACGCCGCCGAGGTGGGCCTGGGCGCGGGCCAGCGGGGCCAAAGACAGGTTGATCTTGCGCGCTGTCGCGATATCGCCAGAGTTGAACGCGGTCAGCATGTCTCGCAACTGTCCGGCGGCCAGGTGGCCCCAGACGCTGACGAAGCCAACCGCCCCCATCGCCAACCAGGGCAGGTTCAAGGTGTCGTCGCCCGAGTAGTACGCCAACCCGGTCTCGGCGAGCATCTCGCCGCCGCCGTGCAGATCGCCCTTGGCATCCTTGACACCCACGATGTTCGGGTGAACAGCCAGGGCACGGATGGTCTCCCAAGCGATCGGGATCGACGAACGCGGAGGGATGTCGTAGAGCAGGTTCGGCAGGTCGGTGGCATCGGCCACGGCCGTGAAGTGCGCAAGCAGCCCCGCCTGCGGGGGCCGCGAGTAGTACGGCGTCACCACGAGCAGGCCGTGTGCCCCCTCGGTGGCGCAGGCCTTGGCCATGTGCACGCTGTGCGCGGTGTCGTAGCTGCCCGCCCCGGCGATGATGCGGGCCCGGTCCCCCACGGCCTCCAGCACCGTGCGCAGGAGCGCGAGCTTCTCGTCATCGGTGGTGGTCGGGGACTCACCGGTGGTGCCCGAGAGCACCAGGCCGTCGCAGCCGGCGTCGATCAGGTGATGGGCCAGGCGGGCGGCAGCATCGAGATCGAGCGAGCCGTCGGGCTTGAACGGCGTCACCATTGCGGTCAACACCGTGCCCAACTGCGCCGTTACATCGATTCCGCTCGTACTCACGCGCCAAGATTACCCTGGGTCGATCGGACCTCCGTCGCCGTACCAACCGGCGACTCCGTCAAGCCTCCGTCGCCAAAGGCGAGGTAGCCACCTCACTACCATCCGCCAGCGTCGAAATCTCGAAATCGGAGAACACCGCCGGAGCCGCCTCCACGAGCTCACGCAGACAGGCGATCGCCAGCCTGCGGATCTCCACATCGGCATGTTCACTGGCCCGCATCGCGATGAAATGGCGCCAGGCGCGGTAGTTGCCGGTGACCACGATGCGGGTCTCGGTGGCATTGGGCAGCACCGCCCGGGCGGCCTGTCTGGCCTGCTTGCGACGCAGGACCGCGTTGGGTTGGTCGGCGAACTTGGCCTCCAGCCGATCCAGCAGCTCGGTGTAGGTCGCGCGGCTGGCGTCGGCCGCCGCGGTGAAGATCTGCACCAACTCCGGGTCGTCCTCGAAGCCAGGCGGAACCACCACCTCGGCGTCGTTCTCGGGGACATAGCGCTGCGAGAGCTGTGAGTAGGAGAAATGCCGGTGCCGGATCAGCTCGTGGGTGGCCGACCGGGAGATGCCGCTGATGTAGAAGGACACCGATGCGTGTTCGAGCACCGAGAAGTGGCCGACGTCGATGATGTGGCGGATGTAGCTCGCGTTGGTTGCCGTTCGTGGATTGGGCTTCGACCAACTCTGGTAACAGGCCCGGCCGGCGAACTCGGTGAGCGCAGGCCCGCCCGCGGCATCGGTGCTCCACGGCACGTCAGGCGGTGCCTGGAATTCCGTCTTGGCGATCAGCTGCACGCGCAGCGGCGCGATCTCGGCCACTCGCCCACCCTACTGTCGAGCTGCAGGCGGACCGCACCAATGTGCCTCATCGGTAGATGGTGGCGACCCACGGTTGCGCGCAGAAGTGCTGAGCCGCGGTCGCCGGATCGATACCGGCGGCTTTCATCGCCGCGGTCCGCGTGGCCAGTGCGCCCGGTGGATAGTCGTCGTTGGAGAGGGCGCAATCGACGTTGCCGTTGCGGATCCACTCACGGATGTCGCCCGGGCTCTTCGGCCAGTCCGGGACCTGGACGTCGAGTGCGACGGCTTCAGCCAGGACGTCGGCGTCCCACCGGTAGAGGGTGACGGCTCCCGCGGCCGCGCCGGAATGCGCGTAATTCCCGAAGAACCCTTCGGGCGTTCGATAGAACTGCCGAAATCCGAACAGTTCGCCGGCACGGACGAAGTGCGTCGGCTGTCCGGTCGGCCGCCACACCGCCATGGGCTCGCCACCCGTTCCGCCTCTTCCGGTGACGACCAGCAGGACCGGGGTGCCGCTCTGGTCGATGTCCTGCAGCACTGCGGCCACCCCGGTCTGGCCGATCTTGTCGGTGGGTTCGCGGAACTCCTGGACGGTTGTGTCACCGCGTCGGACGCTGAACGACCACGCCGGGTCGCTGGACACGGTGATGCTCGAATCGCCGTCGAGAGTCAGTGTGCAGCGGATGTTTTGGTGATCCAACGCCGGTTCGAAGGAGATCGACACGGAGGCGCACGGCGGCAGTGCCTGTGGTCCTGCGGTGTTCGTGGCACCGGCCGAGGACGTCGTCGGCGTCTCGGTTGCGGGTCGCTCCGGTGTGCATCCGCCCAGCAACAGTGCCACCGCAACGACGGCCGCCGAACCCCACCCCCGGATCTGCATCGTCAGATCGTATTGCCGGAAATGCCGCTACTATCGCGCGATTTTCTCCGCCAAGATGAAGGGCAAGCTTCTGGCTTCATCCAGCGTGGGGGGACGCAATGTCGCAGTCGGTGCGGGTCGGGTTGTTCTCGGCAGTGGTGATGCTCGTCGCGGGTTGTTCGACGACGACCTCGACGACGCCGGCTGCGCCATCGTCGACTTCCGGGCCGGCACCGCAGCCGCTGTCACGTGCAGAGACCATCGCGTGGGCGCGCGGGATCGATCCGTGCGCCTTGATCGAGCCCAGCCATCTCGAGGCGCTCGGCACCGTCAAGGCATTCGGCACGTCGGCGAACTCGACCTCGTGTGAAGCCGTCGTGGATGACGGTTCCTCCCGCGGGATCGACGTCTTTTGGTCAGTTGCCTTCGTACCGTTCGACTTCCTGACCTCGTCGCTCGGCTCTCTCGAGGAGATCGACGGTGTCAAGGCGCGCCGTATCGATGCCGCCTCAACTCTCACCCCCGAGGTGCGCGCTCAGCTCGTCGAAAGCGCATGCAGCTACGACGTGGCCTTCGAGAACGACATCGCGGTGCGGCTGCGGGTGTCGATGGAGCGCGATCGGGATGCGTGCGCGACCGCCAATCCGTTAGCCCGCGCGGTGATCTCGACATGGCCGGAGCACCCGACGCAGGGCAGTTCCCCGCACACGACGGTGACGGCCCTCACCGACGCGGCCCCGTGCGCGGTGGTGCCGACGTTGCAGGAGTCGCGAAAGGTGTCGTTCGACTGGAAGGACCAGTCCCTCACGTCGTGCTTCTTCACCGTCGACGCGACCGAGGTCTTGGTGACCTTCGACTACCGGTCGCGGGAATCGGTGGCCGCCGAGGCCGAGCCGACGAAGTTCGGCGATCACGACGGTTACCGAAAGGTCCACGAGGGAACGACCTTCGCTGACGCCGTCGTCGGTGACGACTTCGACGGCGTCGACGCCGGCCACCCGAGCCGACTCGTCCCCGTCGTCGCGGTCGACGGAGACGACGCCGCGGTGGTCTCCGACGTCACGACGGCGGTGGTGAATCAGCTCCCGCGCTGACCCGCAGGCCCCGGATTCACCCGAACCGGCAGGCTCGCGCTCCTAGACTCGGCTGATGTTCCGCGTCGTCTCGATCGCACACCACGAGGGTTCGCAGTGCTGATCGGCGTAGCCGCCGCACTACTGGCGTGCGTCGGCTACGGGACAGCCTCGGTACTGCAGTCGTATGCCGCAGGGCATTCCGTCGACGCGACCGAGACCGCAGAGCGCGGCCCCACCCTGCGTTCGACGATCGGCGCGATGCTCGCCCCGATCTTCATCGCGGGCATGGCGCTGGACCTTCTCGGCTTTGTGGGCAGCCTGGTCTCGGCCCGTTTGATTCCACTGTTCCTGTCGCAGACGATCATCAGCGCCAACCTCGTGGTCACCGCCGTGCTGAGCATCTTTGTGCTCGGCGTCCGACTCCACCGGCGCGACTGGACCGCGATCGCGATAGTTCTTGTGGCGCTGTGCATCCTGGGAGCCACCGCCGGGCCGCTGGGTGACCGGAACCCCGGGGCGGTCATGCATTTGGGTGTCCTGGTCGTGTCGGCGATCATCCTCGGTCTCGGTGCCGCGCTGGCCCGGCTGCTCGGGCGCAACGCCGCGGTGCCCGCGGGCCTGATCGCCGGCGTGCTCTACGGGTCGATGGCGGTGGCAATTCGGCTCGTGGACGGTCTCGATCCCCTGAACCTCCGTGTGCTGATCGCCGACCCGGCGTCGTGGGCCGTGGTGCTCGCCGGTCTCGGTGGCTTCTATCTGTTCACCGTCGCTCTGCAGGTCGGATCCGTGAACGGGGTGGCTGCGGCATTGGTGGTCGGCGAAACCGTGGTGCCCGGAATCGTCGGGGTGGTTCTGCTGGGTGATGTTTCGCGACCGGGCTACGGCGCTCTCGTGGTCATCGCGTTCATCGCGGCCGTCGGCGGCGCCGTCGCACTCGCCGTATCCAGCGCCGCCGAGTACGAGCGGGCGCAGAGTACCCCGCAACCCGGGCCGGCACGACCGGAAGAGCGCGGTCGCGTCCGACTGAGACAACCGATGCCGGAGCACAACCTGCCCGCTGGGGCGGTCGGGACCGTCGTGATGGACTACACCGATTTCGGGCAATCCAATCTCCCACCCGCCTATGAGGTGGAGTTCATGGATTCGCAGGGCAATACCGAAGCCCTCGTCACCGTGCCCGAGGAATTCCTCGAAGTCATCTAGCGCCGGAGTTCTCACCTCGAGCCCGGCAGATCTTGCTAGGAAGTCGCCACTTCAACAGCCATGTCTTCGACAACTCGTCGCCCCTCTTCGGACCGTCTCCGCATGGAGTGAACTCCGTCTGATTCGCAGGGAACTGATGCAGACCATCCTCGCTCACCCAGAGTCCGCATGTAGACCATGTCAATTGCCACGAACTGGGCCTCAATGACCCGACACGGATACGTAGATGCGTGACTTACCGGACGGCAGTTGCCCCGAAATCACGCTGAGATTGTTCGCGCTGTCAGTGAGAAGCACTGCGCCATGCCGCAAGTCAGACAGGAGCGAACAAGCCAGACCATCGGGAAGTTCAGACTTCCTCAGTTCCTGGCATGTCGTTGGCGTCATTGGAACCGGTGCGGAGTCGACTTCTACTGGCTCGGGGGGAGGTGACGATTCGAACACCCCGTCGTAGCTGGCACCGCCGGAACCTGGCGGTGGCATTTTGATCATCGAACGAAACGAGTAGCCGTCAGGGACGGTAATGCCGAGGCCGTTCAGTTCGTGCTGCGACTCGGCCTCGTCGAGCGCATTCTTCTCGAAGGTCACCTCACCAGAACAGCCAGCTAAACCCACCAGAGCCAGCAATATGGTCCCGAGAAAGTACCGTGCCATCGTTGCCTGTACCTCACTTGTCACTGGGCTAGGGTTCGGATGCTGCTTGTGCCGGTAGTGTCAAAGCCGCGGGCCCAGCCGATGTCCCGCAGAGTAGCCAAATCATCGATTGCGGCCCGCTTCATATTCTCCATCGGTCCGCCGCCAACCCCGTTGGGGTGCGCGTAGTCCGTGTAGTCGTAGACGAAGTAACGTTGCCGCACAATCGGTTCGTGGTCAGAACCGATTTCCACTTGAGTCACTACTTGTACTGAATAGCGACCCAGCGCATATACGTTGTCTGGGTTGCTGGTGCCGACCGGATTCCAGCCCTTTCCCATCGCCGCAGTGTTCGGATCAGCCCCATACACTTCGGTGTAGACAGACTGACCCGAATTCGCCGCATTTGCAATCGCCGTCTGCCGTGCGTTCTCCAGGACTCCTGGCAAGGCCTGGTTTCCTTGATATCCACTCGTGGTGTCGTTAGCCAGAGCATCGGTCTGCGCGGTACTCAACCGGAACGGCTTGGCCATGGATGGATCACGTCCGCCGGATTCATTCGCCATGTAGTGGTCCATGACATCACCGGTCAAGTCCCAGCCGTGTGCTCGCATGTAGGCGATCGCTAACTCGCCCTTGGCACGCGCCTTATTGCCCAGCAGAGTCCGCTCTAACCCATTCTTGTCCGAGGCAGCAAATTCTTTGTCCCGCGGCATGAGGTTCGGCGGAAATATTGGTGCCTCACGGTCGATAGCGCTGTCGTCCACCTCGATACTTCCACCGGCAGGTGCTGGATCCAGCGGAAATGGAGCGTCAAAGGGAGTCTCCTTGATTTCGTTGCTCACTAGCTGAGTCAAGTCATGGCCGTCATCACGTTCGCCATCGAAGCGGATTCCCTGCAACTCAGCGGCTTTAGCTGTGAGCCGTTCACCTACAAGGCTGTCAGTCTTGACCAGTTGCTCAGCGTTCCATCGAATGTACTCGGCGTGTTCCACAGCGGTTTGCGCGCGGTTAGCAGGCGCTCTGAGCAGTGACGACGCATAACGGGTGTCGGTCAACGACAAATCCTCATTCACGGTGAAGCCGTCCGCCTCTGCCTCAGCAATCGCGTTCAATGCATTGCGCTGGGCAGCCTTGATGTCAGCGCTTCCGTTCTCGGCCGTGCTCGCGGCTTCACGCTGCACATCACCCTGCCTACGGACCGCCGAACAGTCAGCCGTCACCCGATACAAGGCGGCGTCCTTGGCATCCCCCGACCATTCGGTTCCAGCAGGTGCGGCGATGTTCAGCCGATGCTGGTCGAACGCCGTCTCGGACTCCGTTGCGCGTTCTCGCCAGCGATTAGCGGCGTCGTCCAGGTGGGTGGTCGGCCAGTCCTCGATCTCCGACCGCGTCGTCAATCCACCAGTACGAACGGGCGCGGCGCTCATACCGTCCCCGTGATGTCGTCCGCCGCGTCACCATCCACATGTTCATAGCGGGCGCTGCTTACCGACAGGTCATCAGCCTGGTCCGAGATTCGGATGGATTGGCGATCCCGCAATGCGCCGATCGCCGCGTCGAACGCGCCGACTCCGGCGTGGCTCGCGTGGCTACCGGACGCACCGACCGCAGTTCCCACTTTAAGTGCGGACGCGACAATATCGCTGGCACCCGACGCCGTTCGCAATCCGTCCGTATTGACTTCCAAACCACTCGCCACTGCACCCCCCGGAGCTAGCTAACTGCTGAAGGAAGTTACCTCATGGTGCCCGGAGCCCTTTCGGGGTACTCGCAAAATTCCGGTAAATCCGAACTGCTGAGGCTTCCGAGCTCACCAATGGCGGCCCTGCCCCGGCGGGCCGATGAGGACCTCCCGCGGATCCTGACGTGTCGTCAGGACCTCAAAGGCTTGTTCGGAGTAGCATTCCGTGGAAAATTCCTCGCCATCACGATCAAACCCAATCTCGTTAATGCGCAACGCAGTTGTCCACTTCCACTCCGCCATGTTCTCGACAACATCACGTACCGAATCAAGGCAGTCCTGACAATCGTCGTCGCCGTCGTCATTGACGTGGGCATCACAGGACACGAAGTCGGTCTGGTGCACGTGGCCGGGGTCGTAGAGATGCGCGACGGGCGGCCAGTCCAGGTCGAACCATTGCCCCGGTTCGATCCCGTAGATGCGGATCGCTTCCTCAAGCGCTGCCTTCTTGTCGGCATCGGTCCACGTCATCTCCGGAGCCAGTGCGACGTCCTCGATTGGGCTGGTCCCCCGGTACTCGGCCGGATCACCCACTGGCTCCGGCGAATCCACGGTCGCCGCCGCGGCACGGTCGTACCAATGCAGAGTGCTGAGCTCGTCATGACGCACCGTCGCCGGGTCCACGGGATCGGTCACTTCGGCTTCCAAATACGCCCAGCGGTGGCGGTTCTCGTGTACCACTCGCGGCGGCAGCACCGCGATGATGTCGCGCTCGATCACCAGATCTTCCGCAGCCTCCCACGCGTGGTCGACGGCACCCTCCTCTACCAGCTCCCGTGCAAATGCCTCTTGCTGCGTGCGCAGCAAATCCACGTGTCGTTTCCGCGCAGCTGGGTCCGTGAAACGCGGGTCATGCAGGAACCCGTCCTGCACCGCATCGAACACCCGAGCCAATCGATCAACCATCTTCTCCCCCTGTTGTTTTCAGCCGCACAGCTTCGGCATATCGCGGCGCCAACGCCTCCATCTGGTCAATCACCAGCTTGATGGCAGATGCTTGTTTGTCGGGCGGGTATTTGTATTTGACCAGGAGCCGTTTGATCGACGACCGCAGTTTGGCCCGCACATCATCACGGACGGTCCAGTCCGTCTTGGTGTCCCGTTGCATTACGGTGACCAGCTCCCGCGCGATCTGCGCGAGGATGTCCTCCCCCTGGAATTCGAGTGCTGATTCGTTGTCGGCGACCGCGTCATAGAAGGCCAACTCGTCGTGTGACAGCGGCGGCGAGAATCGCTTGCCGCGGTCACCTTCGGCGGCAACTTCTTTGGCCATCGCGATGAGCTCAGCGATCACCTCGGCAGAGGTGATCTGCTGATTGGTGTACTTGCGCATCAGCTCGCCGACACGGTCGGAGAATGAGCGTTGCCGCACGAGGTTGTTACGGGTGGCCACTCCCATTTCCTCGGTGATCAGCGCCCGCAGCGCCTCGATCGCCAGGTGAGGGTTGTCGGAACGCTTGGTTTTGGCTTCGAATTCGGGGGTCAGTTCCGACAGTGACGGCTTGGACAGTCCAGCCGCCTCGTAGATGTCGACGATGCCGCCGGCTGTGGTCGACTCGTCGACGAGCACCGACAGCAGCCGTTTGATGTCCTCAGGGATCGGTTTGCCCTCGGCCTGACGCTGCTGCGCGTCGAGCTTGCCCATCACCACGCGAACCTGCTCGTAGAACTTGACCGTCTGGCGCAGCGCGTCCAGGGTTTGGTTACCCGCACACAATGACCAGGCCCGCGCCAACTGCGCGGACAGCGTCCGGAACCTGTCCCCCAGGCTTGGCTCGGCCTGGTTTCCCGGCGTACCGGGGTCCCGCAGGCGCCCAGCGAGATTGACGGCAGTCTTCAGCCAACTGCCGTGCTGGGCCGTGATTTTCGACCGCCAGTCATACACGGCACACAACTCGTCGAGTTGACCGACCAGCGCGGTCGTCAGTGCGACCGCCTCGTCGACGTCCTTGCCGAGCGGCTGTTCCTTGCGGTCGGTTTCGGTGTATTCGGCGAGCGCCTCGGCCAGGTTGTCAATCAATGGTGCGTAAGCGACCAGCAGGCCTGAGGGCTTGCCCCGGAAGGTGCGGTTGACACGCGCCAGCGTCTGCATCAACAACGCCCCCTTGAGAGGGCGATCCAGATACAGCGTGTGCAACGGTGGCGCGTCGAACCCGGTGAGCATCATGTCTTTGACGATGACAATCTGCAGTTCGTCGTCGGCGTCGCGCAGGCGCTTTTGAATGGTCTTGTTCTGGCCTTCGCGGCGAACATGTTTGGCGATCAGTCCCTGGTCCTGCGCGGAGCCCGAATAGACCACCTTGATGACGCCCTTGTCGATGGAATTGTCATGCCACTCAGGGCGGAGGGTGACGATCTCCTCGTAGAGGCGCGCGCAGATCTCGCGGGTCGCGCCGACGATGAAGGCCTTGCCCGGTGATTCGATGAACGGCCGCATGGCTTCTGAGCGGGCATCCCAATGCGTAACGATGTCCTGAGCAAGCTTGGCCAACCGCTCCGGAGCGCCGTAAATCGCGTTGATGACGGCGACGGACTTCTCGATCTGGGCGCGTTCCACATCGTCGAGGCCGAGGGTTGCTTCGTCCACAGCGTGGTCGAGGTCGTCTTCGCTGAAGTCTTTCGACCAGCCGACCTTGGCCAGCCGCGGCTCGAAATAGACCGGCACCGTGGCCTTGTCTTTGACCGCACGGGTCAGGTCATAGACGTCGATGTCGGGACCGAACACCTCGCGGGTATCGCGATCGATCCCCGAGATCGGTGTCCCGGTGAAGGCGATGAACACAGCGTTGGGCAGTGCGTCACGAATGTGGCGGGCATATCCGTCGAGTTGGTCGTAGTGGCTGCGGTGGGCTTCGTCGACGATCACGATGACGTTGCGACGATCACTGAGCAACGGGTGGTCCGACCCGGACTCGCGTTCCTGCTTGGTCAGGTCGAACTTCTGCAGCGTGGTGAAGTAGATGCCACCGGTGGTGCGGTTGGACAGTTCGTCGCGCAGCTCCGAGCGCTTGGATACCTTGACCGGCGATTCCGCAAGCAGGCGGGACCGGTTGAAAGTTTCGTACAGCTGGGAGTCGAGCTCTTTACGGTCGGTGACGACGACGATGGTTGGGTTCTTGAGTTTGGCCTGTTGGGCGACCAGGTGGGCGTAGAGCTCCATCTCCATCGACTTGCCTGAGCCCTGGGTGTGCCAGACGACGCCGGCCTTGCCGTTGGTTTCGGCGGCCTGCACTGTGGAGCCGACTGCCTTGGTGACGGCGAAGTACTGGTGTGGCTTGGCGATTCGTTTGGTCAGCCCGTCGCCGTCTTCGTCGAAGGCGGTGAAGTTGCGCAACAGTTGGAGAAAGCGTTCGGTGTTGAACAATCCGTCGATGAGCGTTTCCAGCTCGATCGGGACATCTTCGTCGACGGCCAGGTCGCCGAAGGTAACGAGCTTGCCGTCGTCGTCGACGTTCCACGGTGCGAAATGCTCGAATGGCGTGAACGGGGTGCCGTAGCGGGCGTTGATGCCGTCACTGATCACGGTGAGCACCGCGAACCGGAACGCCATGGGAAATTCGCGCAGGTACGTCTGCAGCTGGGCGTGCGCGCCGGCGATGTCGGCGTGTTTGGCGCCGGCCTGTTTGAGTTCAATGATCCCGACCGGCATGCCGTTGAGGTAGAGGACGATGTCGAAGCGCCGGTGTTTTTCCTGGGTGCGGACCGTAACCTGCTGCACGGCAAGGAATTCGTTCTCGTCGGGCTTGTGGCTGACTAACCGGATCGTCGGGTTCTGCTCGATGCCGTCCGCGTCGATGTAGCTGATGCCGCGGTAGCCGTGGACGAGATACTGGTGCAGTCGGTAGTTTTCGGCGAGCGCGTCCTGGGACTGGGGCTGGATGATCGCGGCGCGGGCCTGGTCAAGGTAGTCGACAGGGACGTCGGGATTCAGGTCACGCATCTTGGCGAGCATGCGCCCGGGCAGCACGATGTCGTCCCACGATTCCCGGCCGTCGTCGGCGCCTGGGGCGATCTGGTTGCCGGTAGCCGTCTCCCATTCATGCTCGCCGAGGGTGTCGAGCGCCACCAGTTCCCAATCGGCTTCACTGAATCCGGTCACGGCGAATCTCCTTCGGTCATGTCGCCTTCTAGTTCGGCTTCGAGTTCTTCGACTGTGGGCAGGCCGGCCTGTAGTTCTTCCGGCAGGCTGGCGATGATCGCGGTCTTCCACTCCGCGACACCGATCGGCGCTGCGTAGCCACGCAACGCATACTCAGCCACGACATTGTTCTTGCTCTTGCACAACATCAGACCAATGGTCGGCTTGTCGTCAGCATGGCGCAGTAGGTCGTCGACAGCCGCCATATACATGCCGAGCTGCCCCAAGTAACTGGGATCAAAGTCTCCCGCTTTGAGCTCGACCACCACGAAGCATCGCAGCCTCAAGTGATAGAACAGCAGGTCGGCGTAGAAGTCGGCATCACCGAGCTCGAGGTGCACCTGACGGCCGACGAACGCGAAGCCCTGCCCGAGTTCGAGAAGGAACTTCTCGACGTGGTTGGTCAGCGCCGTTTCCAAGTCATACTCGCGCCGGACATCGGCGATACCCACGAAATCGAACAGGTAGGGGTCACGGGTCGCTTGCTGGGCCAGGTCCGAATCAGCCGGAGGCAAGGTGCGAGCGAAGTTGGTGACCGCCTGTCCGGAGCGCTCGTGAAGCTGGGTGTCGATCTGGTGCACCAGTACATCTCGGCTCCAACCCTGCTCAATCGCGGCTTCCGCATACCAAAGCCGAAGGTCGAGAGCATCGAGCTTCTCCAACAATGCGATCTGATGGCGCCACGGCAATGTTGCAACGCTGCGTTGCAACATTGCCCAGTCCGGCCATGCCTCGGCGAATGTTCGCATATATCGGAGGTTCCGAGGCGAAAACCCTTTGGCATGGGGGAAGCGCTCGCGCAGGTCCGCCGCCAGGCGGTCAACGACCCGAGCGCCCCAGCCTTCGAACTCCATGCGGGCCACGATTTCTCTGCCAACCTGCCAATACGTGGCAACCAACTCCTGGTTGGCCGCTCGGACCGCCCGCTGACGGCCGGTCTGGACATGGTCGGCGACCGCATCAAGCAACTCGGGATACCACGCCGGCACAGCGGCAGTGGTGGTTGTCATGGGAAATCGTGCACCTGCCGCGCCGGGCTTCTCCTGTTTTGTCATAGCCCCAACTCTCCGCGTCAGGACCGACAAAACTCGCGGCGAGTACGGAACCTGCGCCGTCCATCGCCGGGTTGTCCCTTGCGCTGCCGCAAGAGCGCAAGGGTGCGACCGCAAGAGTGCAAGAGAACTGAGTCTGTTGCCAGGCGCCTGAACTCCTCACCACAGACGTTAGGCGATCTGCTGCCTTGCCGGTTCATCCGTCACCCCCTCTAGCGCACCAACGGCCATTAGCGCCGCTTGCTCCTCGCTATTAGGAGGAAAGCCCACATCGACGCCGCTTCCGTCGCGAGCATGCGCCTCGTTTGCGACCCCATAGGGAATGTGCACGCCAGCGATGTGTTCGACGGCCGTATCGAGGTGTCCCTGTTGGTCTTCGAAGAAAATATGCGGGCGGAGCACCTGAAGCACCGTCGACTTCTCGATCCCGCCAAGGAAGAACGCGTCGTTCACGTTGACACCCCAGGCGCGAAGCGAGTTGACCGCCCGCTCGTGAGCAGGTGCGTTCCGTGCGGTGACCAACGAAACCCGCAGCCTGGGTTCGTACGATGCATCTGCGGACATACGTTCCGCTTCAATCGTCTGAATCCTGTTGAGATCTTCCAGAAGTGGCTTCAGAAGACCAGGCGCAAGTGGAACATCCCGTTTTGTGGACTCATGTTCGAGGTAGTCCTCAAGACCGCCAGAAGTCCTGTAAACCCGCTCAGACTCATCGCTGGCAAGGACACTGTCAAAGTCGAACGCGACCCGCAACGATGCGTCGTTGGCATCGTATTTTGCCGATGACGGAAGCACATGACCTGCAGGCAATCCCAACGCGATGGCGTCGTCCACGTCCCTTCGGTTCCCCGAGAGGAACAACGACATGCTGAATGCCTTGATGTATGCGTATGGAGACTGGCCTTGGGTAAAGACCGCACGGGTCATCTTCAGCCCATGCGCATCAACTGACCTCATCACCCTCAGCCCAGTCATCGGGTCGTTGCGCGACAGGATGATGACCTCGACCAGAGGATCACCAGGCCGAAGATCATTGAGTGCCAATAATCGCTCGATAAACGGGAATGCGACGCCTGGCTTAAGTGTCTTATCGAGCCGATTATCTTGGTACATACGGTATTTTGCCTCGCCGTGTTTGCGGAAGTAGGCATCAGACTTTGACAAATCGAAGAGAGCGCTTGACGCGACTCCGACGACCAAGCGGTCCGCCAGCTCGTAGGGCATTACAGCACCTCCGCAGCAGCAGCCTCTGAGTCCTCGACCCGGATCTTGCCGGACATCAGGAGTGGGAGGAGTTCGTCGCGGGTGCGAGCCAGCTGACGCGACTCCGCCTGCACAGCCACATACGAACTGACCAACGGTTCCGCAACCGCTTCCAGAGCCGCTAGCGCTCTCCCATGTGGAACGCGAAGCTGCGAACGCGCCAGGTCCGCCTTATTGAGGTGTATCACCGTTGTTGCAGACTTCTCTCGCTCCAGCGCGGAGAGGACCGGACGGATTGCCTCTAAAACAAAGGCCGAGCCTGCCTCCTTGGCCCGGATCCTGCATACTCGCTGATTCAACAACCCCGGCTGGCCGATCCAGCACTTGGCTCGGAACTCTCCGTCCATTCCGACGAGCACATCTCCGGGCTCGACAATGACCTCACCCGGTCGTGTCTCAGTCGTCCACACCTGAGGGGCGTTCGACTGGAGGTCACGGATGCGGATCAAAGGTCGCCCGACACCCACCGCCGAAAACGATCGGCTTTTGTACGCCTCGCCGAAGTCGACTTCAAAAGCATCGAAGAACCGTACGGTCGCAGCTTCCGCGGTGGAAACTGCTCGCCGAAAGCGTGCCGATAGAAGTTCAGCGATCGCAGATGTCGTACGTTCATTAGCCGCAATCTTGTCGTCGATCGCGCCCAGAATACCGATTGCCACCAGCTGCTCGTCAACGGATGGGAGCCTCATGCTGATCGAATAGATGTCGGACAGGCTGATGAAATCAGCCATATCAGTCTGCCCTTTGAGGGCATCGGCCTGGTTCCAGAACTCTTCGCTCTTGAACCAGTAGTAGAGGTAACGAGCTCTCAACGGCCCGTTGGCAACTGGCCGGAAATAGCATAACTGGGGACTGTAGGCAAAGGCCGGACCGCTGGAAGGCATGATGGCCACACGCCCAACCGTTCCCTTGGTCGTAAGGACAACGTCACCAGGCTTGGAGGTCTTTGGACCCAGCGCCGGCAACTCGGTGTCCGGCGTGTTGATCGGAAATGACGACGGACGTACTCTGCCTTCCGCGATATCTGCGACCCTCAGGATGGAGAGCGGGAATCGATCCAATCCGGCGGAGCGTGGCCTTCCCGCGCCAACCTCGAGCAGATTAGCTCTCACCAGGTCTGAGAATGCAACCACACGATCACCCATCGAGATGCTCCAACTGCTTCCGCACAACAACTTCCAGCCGCGCCGACTCGTCAAATGCCTCCAGCAGCTCCTTTGTCAGCCGCGCGATCTTCTCGTCGATCGGCTCACCGTCATCCTCGACCTTGGCGGCCCCGACATACCGTCCCGGTGTTAGCGCGTAGTCGGCTGCCTTGATCTTTGCGAGCGTGGCTGACTTACAAAAGCCCGGAACATCCTCGTAGGTAATCTTTTTCGCCTTGGCTGAAGTCGACCCGCGCCAGGCATGGTAGGTATCCCCGATCCGGACGATCTCTTCGTTCGACAACGCACGCTCGGCCCGATCCACCATGTAACCCAGTTCCCGCGCATCGATGAACAACACCTGTCCGGACCGATCCTCAGATCCCTGCTTGCCGACGGTCTTGTCCTTGGCGAAGAACCACAGGCACACCGGGATCCCGGTGCTGCGGAACAACTGAGTCGGCAGCGCGATCATGCACGACACCAGATCAGCTTCGACGATCTGGGCACGAATATCGCCTTCACCGTTGGAGTTCGAGGACATCGACCCGTTGGCCATCACCACGCCGGCCTTCCCGCCCGGTGCCAACTTCGAGAGGATGTGTTGAATCCAGGCATAGTTGGCGTTGTTGGCCGGCGGCACCCCGAAGCGCCAGCGCGGGTCTTCCTCGTTGCGGGTCCAATCCTTGATGTTGAAGGGCGGATTGGCCATCACGTAATCCATCTGGACGTCGGCATGCTGATCCCGGGCGAACGTGTCACCCCAGCGAGCACCCAGGCCCTTATTGTCGATGCCGTGGATGGCGAGGTTCATCTTCGCCATCCGCCAGGTCTCCTCGATGCTCTCCTGGCCGTAGATCGCAATGTCTTTGGGATCACCGTCATGTTCGGCAATGAACTTCTCGGTCTGTACGAACATGCCGCCCGACCCACAACACGGGTCGTACACCCGACCCTTCGTCGGTTCCAGCACTTCCACGATTACCTTCACCACACTGGGTGGGGTGAAGAACTCGCCGCCGCGCTTCCCTTCCGCCCGAGCGAAATTCCCCAGGAAGTACTCGTAGACCTCCCCCATCAGGTCACGCGCCCGGTGCTCACCTTGACGGCTGAACCGGGCACTGTTGAACAGGTCGATGAGTTCTCCGAGCCGGCGCTGGTCTATGTTGTCGCGGTTGTAGAGCCGCGGCAGGGTGCCGACGAGGGTGGGATTGGCCTTCATCACCGCATCCATCGCCTCGTCGATGAGCTGGCCGATGTTCTTGGCCACCTCGCCCCCGGCGGCGGGTTTGCCCTTGGCGTTCTCCGCCAGGAAGTTCCACCGCGCGTTCGGCGGGACCACGAACACGTTGTAGCCGTGGTATTCCTCAGGGTCATCGATCAGATCCTCGATCTGCGACTCGTCCATCCCGTCAGCGGCCAGCTCGGCGCGGATCGCCTCACGCCGTTCGTCGAACGCATCCGAGACGTACTTGAGGAACACCAGCCCCAGGATCACGTCCTTGTACTGGCTGGCCGACAGCGAGCCACGCAGTTTGTCGGCGGCCTTCCACAGTGTGTCCTTCAGTTCCTTCATCGTCGAAGGTGCCTGCGGCTCTTGTTTCTTGCGGGGCGGCATCGCTACCGGTCCTTTCCTGTTCCTCTGTCGATTGCCGCGGCGACGCCGGGCGTGGTGGCCTGTGCGTCGAGGGTCAAGGCGCCGGAGGCGACCCCGTCGATCAACGCTGATTTCAGCTCGACGGCCGCCTGTGCACGGCGACGCGCCTGAGCTTCGTAGGTGTCAGCTGCGCGTAATGCCGCTTCGAGACGTTCGGTTTCCTCGCGCCCGAGCACGGGCACACTCCAGGTCTTCCATTCGCTGCCGGGAGAAGCTTTTTCGTTGATGACGGTGGCCAGCACGTGCGGGCCAACCTCGGCGGCCTCGGTGAGGCGCAGGATGCGCGCCGGGGAGGCGACCATCGCCCCACCGACAGGATCGACCCAGGCTCGTGGTCGCGGTTTCTCGATGAAGATCACGTCGCCGGGTTCGGTGCGGGCCGCGTGCGGGTACTGCAATGCCGCATCAAACGGATCGAGCGCAATCGGCCCATGTACCTCCGCCGGCAACACCGCGACGGTGCCGTCAGGTGACGCGTGGGCCGGATCAATACGACGGCCCCGCTTGATGACGAGGCGCTTGTGCACGTGCAACTCGCCAAGCGAACGATGTTGCAGTCGAACATTGCCGGGTGCGGGCTCAACCAGGACGTCAAGGGGTCGCAGCGGTGTGGTCGTCGTCAGGGTCGCGCGGTGAACGTCGTCGATGTGTTTCGCGGCGACACCAGGACCGACCCGCACGGCCCGTACGCCGCGCGGCACCACCGGGCCGCCGGCGCGCATCGTCGACGCCGCCATGCTCCGTGCATAGCGGAATGCACGGTCCTCAGTCTGCGTCAACGCACCGGCGACATCCGCGGCCAAGTCGGTCAACTCGATCTCGTCAACCGCGCTGAGGTCGGCAACCCACGGCATCTCAGCATGCGCGGCACCCAGGCATACCCACACCGCCAGGGCCTGACGATGCGCTTCCCGCCACAACCCGCGGGGCAGCCGCAAGGCCGCAACCAGGTTGTCGACGCGCAACACCGCGGCTCGGCGAGTCTGCAGTGGCCCGGCCAGCTCATCGGCCAGCGCTGCGGCCGATCCGACCAGCACTGCGACGTCACCCGGTTCAAGCCCGAGCACTGCATCATCCAGGAGGTCCAGCGTTTCGGCAATATCGTGACCCACGGCGGAGACCGCTGAGACCTGCTTTCCCACAGCACTTTCTCGCATCCCGATGCCTCGAATCACCGCACGGCGCCGCAGTGCCCGATCCGAGGTGGTGATGTCCACGCCGCATACCTCGGCCACATCGAGGACAGCAGCCGAACCCTCGGCCCGCAATACGACCTGGTCCTGTTCCAGATGCACGGTGGCAGCTTCCAGAACACACTGCAGCAGTTCAATGCCGCGCGAAGTAAGCTCACGCAGGCCGAGATCGCGCCTGAGGCGCCCGGTCTCGACTCGCGTCAGCGCATCACCCGGGCCGTGCGATGCCTCCACCAGATCATCGACATACGCGAGGACGTCAGCGGAGACCGTCATCTCTCGGATCTCACGGGCAACTATGACGTCGTCAGGGTCGAATTCATCCGCAGCGCGACTCCGCCGCGCCTTTGAGGTGCCGGCCAGGTCTGCACCACTGAGTACATGCCAGCAAAGCAGCGTGACAACGTCCTCCAGCTGTGCGCCATCAGGCACGGCGACCGCCGGTGCGTCATAGCTGTGCTCGGTGTTGTTGCCCCGGCCGGTCCGGGTCAACCAGTCCACGATCTCGGTCCGGTCGAACCGCGCGAGGCCCTGCACCGTTTCGACCGGTTCGGGAAACGGCATGGACACGCCACGAACGAGAGGCCGTCTTCGCCACATACTGACCACCGGTCGGCGTACCTTGGCAAGGTCGGCCACGTCTTGCAACGTCAGCGTGCTCATCGGGCCTCCCTCCTCGGACTATCTCAAACTAAGCCTCACTGTCTACATCATCAAGTTGTTTATCTGATAAGCCCGCTTATCAGCTATTTATGTTGTCATCTTCTGCATCAGGTCGCACGCTTTTCGCATCCACTCCGCAATCCGCGGAATCCCGAATGCCAGGAGGCAGACATGAGCAAGACCACACCGCAGGCGCATTTCAACGACACCCTCGATGCTGTGGAGATCGAACGACTCACCGTGCGCGACAAGGATGTTGCGCGCGAAGCCCGGCGCTGGAGCGCCGGCGAACGCGGGCCGGTCGTCGACGACACCGAGGCGCTTACCGGCGCCGACCTCACCGAGTTCGTCACCGAAGCCATCAAGATCGGGGCACACGCACTGTCGGCCGTCGGCCAGGCTCAGGACGCCAAGGCTCTGCAGCAGATGCTCAAGGACGTCGGCGACAAGGCCGCGGACTCGACCACCAAGCTCACGGAGAGCACCGAACGCGCCACCAAGGCTGCGTCCGACGCCATGACCAAGGCGGCCAACGACGCCAAGAAGGCCCTCGTCGAGGCAGACGCCACCAGTCGCAAGGAATTCACCCAAGCCGTCGCAGCCGCAAAGAACGATGTCACCACTGAGCTGCAGAAAATCTTCGGCGGTGACCACCCGGAATTGATGGGCAAGCTGCAGCCCATCCTCGACAAGTTCGGGACATCCATCGACGCCACGCTGAAGGCCGGCACCGCCGAGTTGGTCAGCAAGGCCGCCAAACAGTTCGACCCGAGCGACCCGACTTCACCAATCGCCAAGCACACACGTGTGCTCGATGAACAGCAGCAGAAACTCACGAAACAGATCGCGGACAACCACCAGGACCTCGCGCAAAAGGTCGAGAACCTGACCGAAGCGCTGAAGATCCAGGAAGCCAAGGCGAATCTGGCGAAGGTCACTCCGATTAAGGGTGACACGTTCGAGAATCAGCTCAATTCCCTGTTCGCCGGTATCGCGGCTGGCCTCGGCGACGAGTACACCGATACCCGCACCACGGTGGGTGAGGTTCCGCGGTCCAAGAAGGGTGATGGCGTACTCACCATCAACGGCGGCGTCGCCCGCGTCGTCGTTGAGATGACCGACTCGCCCCGGGACAAGTGGACCGAGTATTTCGACGAGGCCGAACGCAACCGGCAGGCGACGGCCGCCCTCGGTGTGGTCCGCACGCCGGCGCAGAACGGCGGGCAGTCGATCCGGGTCCTGGGCCCGCGGCGGATCGTGGTCGCATTCGACCCCGCGTCCGATGATCCGGAACTCCTGCGCACCATCTTGATGCTGCTGCGTACCAGTGCACTGGCCGCATCCTCGCGGAAGGGTTCACATCAGATCGCCACGGCCGAGGAGAAGATCGCCGAAGCGGTTGCCCAGCTGGCGAAGCTCGACGAAGTTAAGAAGGCGGCAGGCTCGATTCAGAAGAACGCCACGAAGATCGAAAGCGGCTGCACCGTCATCAATTCCGGGATCCACCGGTTGCTCTCCGACGCCCTGGCCGCCCTCGCCGACGCCTCAACCGAGTCGCCGGACGGCCCGTCGGCCGTCGCCTCCTGATCGGAGTTGTCGGGGCCGTCGTCTTTACTGTCCTGTTCCCCGGACACCGGGCGGCGGATTCACAGCTTGGACCCTGTCCCGCCACCCGGCCCACCCACCTGAATTGGAAGGTCTCTCGATGCTACGCACGATCATTCGCGCAACCCTGGCCGCGACGCTCCTCGCCGCGGCGCTCGCGGGCTGTGTTTCACCGGACCGGGTCTCGGCGAATCCCAGCGGCGCACCGAAGTGGGACGCCGGGGAGTCGTCGACACCGGCCCCGGTCGCGTCGCCACCCACCGCAGCTGATTTTGTCATCGGGGTGGTCGTCACCGAGCAGAAGTGCTTCGGATCGGCGGGCTGTATCTACCGGTACACGATCAATCCGCAGCACGTGAGCTCAAAGCCATTGCCGGACAAGACCACCGTGGTCTTCCGGGTCACGGGTGGTGATCAGACGCAGATCGGCAACTTCACCATCGACGGTGACGGTATCGCCACGTTCGACCGCGAAACCACACTCGACGGCCCAGAAGGCGCTGATCTACAAGCCACCGTCACCCAGGTCCTGCCCGGGCGCTGAGGTGTCCCCGAGACCGACGAATTGGTCGCTGATCGAGGGGCAGCGACCAATTCGTCCGTCCGTGTCCCCCGATCGGCGGATGCAGCGCCGTCCCGGCCGTGGTCCGATCAGCCGACAGACGCCAGGCACGACGTGCAGGACGCTCGACACAACCGTCGGCGCCCCTGCCGCGCAACGTATCTCCCCGAGACCAAGCAAGGAAAAGTGATCATGAGAGGAACCGCCGTGTACTACGAGATGCTGGACCTGGTCCGCGAACGCGCCAACGAGAAAGACTGGGACCTGATCTTCGACAGCGGCCCCAATGCGGAGTACCGCACGATGGTGTGGGAACACCCTCTGCTCAGCGCCACCGGCGTGGTCACGGAGCTGGAAATCGGGTTCAGCCCCGACGGCCGCATCATCTTCTCCGAGAGGCGGTACGGCGGCGTCGCCCACAAACGCGTCAAGCCGAACAACGCCTTCGGGTCCACCGATGTCTGCCTCGCCGCACTGCAGATGATCTGATCGGGAACCTGCCCCCAAACCGATCGATCCGCCTTCGCGACGGGAAGTTTGCTGGCATCCTTCTCACCTATGGGCGACTTCGGGTTGTTCGGAACCTGGCTCCTGCTTGCCGTGGTTGTCGTCGGCGCCGTGGCGCTGGCGGTCGGCAGCGTGTTGCTGGCCAGCCGCGTCATCGCGCGCGACACCCGCCCTGAGCACAACTCGGTGTTGTCACCGTTCCTCACCGTCGTCGGCCTCGTCTACGGTGCATTGCTGGGGTTCACCGTTGTCGTCGGATGGCAGCAATATCTCTCCGCGCAGACCAACGTGTCCAACGAAGCCTCGACGTTGGTCACCATGTACCGCCAGACGGTGGCCATGCCGCAGCCGGAACAGACCCAGGTGCGTGAACAGCTGCGCGCATACACCGCAGCGGTACAGGGTCCTGGATGGGGCAAGGAAGAGTTCGGCGCCATCAGCAACAACGGCCGACACGCACTCACTGAGATGTATCGCATCGTCGGCACTGCCAAGTCGGACTCGACCGCCAGCCCGATCAACAGTCAGTTCCTCAGCCAACTGGCTGTCCTGACCTCGGACCGCAGTGCGCGCATCCTCAACTCCAGTCCACGGATACCCGTGCTGTTGTGGTGCGCCCTGATCTTCGGCAGCCTGGTACTGATCACGCTGGCCAGCTTCATGCGCCTCGAGAGCAGCCGCGCTCACATGATCCTGGTCAGCACCGTCACTGTGCTGCTGACCCTGCTGCTCTTCCTCGTCTTCATGCTCGACCATCCTTATGGCCCGGTGGGCGTTACCCCACAACGGTTTTCACATGCCGTGATGGTGTTCGACCTGATTGACCGCGGGACCTGACCGCTCTCCTGGCGGATCTCCGCGTCGGTTTCGACGGCAGGGCTGCTGTTCGACGACAACCACGACCCCGGTGTCGATAGCGGCGCGCATCCAGACCAATTTGCCTCTTGACCTAATTACGTGACGCATCGTAACTTAATCGTGTGTCCTCGCTCACAGGCCCGGGACGGCCACGTGATCCACAAACTCAGCGCGACATCATGCGCGCCACCCGCGACCTGCTCGCACGTGACGGCTACGACCAACTGTCAATCGAGGCCATCGCCCGCGAGGCCGGCGTCAGCCGGCCCACCATCTATCGGCGGTGGCCGTCGAAGGCCCACCTCGTCTTCGATGCCGCCTTCGGCCAGCCACCTGGTGGTGAACTGCTGTCGCTCTCAGGAGATTTCGACGCCGACCTGCGCGGCTTCACCTCGGCGGTACTCACCTTCTGGCGCGATCCCGTGGTGGAGGCCGCCGCACTCGGCATCCTGACCGAACGTCGCCGCGACCCGGAACTACACATCAAGACCCAGCAACTGCTCGATGAGCAGACCAAGGGCGCCTTCCGCTCTCTGGTCGCCTCAGGCGTGGAGCAGAGCCGGGTCCGTCCCGATGTCGACGTCGACATGGTCTACCAAGCGTTGATCGGCACCGCGTTCTACGCCGCGCACATGGAACCGGACATCGATGTCGACGACACCGCAGATCGATTGTGCTCCTTGCTGACCGAAGGAGCAGGACGTAAACAACCACGAAAGAAGGACCGACCATGACCGACAAGGCCGAATTGTCAGAGGCGTTCAACGCGCTGCTCGACGAGCTGCGCGGCATCGAGCAGAAATTGCTGACCGCCGAGCCCGCGCTGAGCGAACCCGATCTGCTCGACGGGTACCGCCTCACGTTCAGCCTGCTGCGGGTCAGCGTCGACGCCTACGTGTGGGGTGACCGGGACAAGCCCATCCTCGTCGACGTCATCAGCCCGTACCTCAAGTGGGGCGGTGACAATTCGGATGCGTTCTATCAGCTCGCACCGCTGAACCCGGCGCGCACCTATCGAGTCACCGGCAACCGCGGTGATGCGGTGTACCTGTCGATGACCGTCTACGGCGGGCCTGGTGAAGGCCGCTACAGCGACCGCATCGTCGGCACGATCAACAACCGCGACCTGGAGTTCGACGAGGACGGCAACTTCGAGTTCATCATGAGCCCCGATTCCCACCCGGGCGCCTGGCTCAAGCTGGACGCCGACACCGAATTCGCCTTGACCCGTGATTATCTGAACGATCCCACCACCGACCGCCGCCCGACGTGGCGAATCGAGGCGCTCGACCCGCCCGCCCGGCGGTCCGACAGCGCCGCAGATCTGGCCCGCCGCTTCCGGTACGCCAAGGCCTGGCTGCACGAGCAGGTTTCCTTCCTGCCCACCAGGGTTGAGCCCGCCAACCAGCTGCACCCACCGTTCCCGGTCCCCCAGAACGCCTACGGGTGGTCAGCCGCCGACGCGGCGTACGCCATGGGCGCTTACGACCTTGAACCGGATCAGGCCCTGATCATCGAGGGCACCTCGCCCGAGTGTGTGTTCTGGAACCTCTGCCTGTGGAATCCGTTCCTCCACACCTTCGACTACACGCACGAACGCGTCACGATCAACGGCGCCCATGTCACCTACGAACCGGACGGGTCGTGGCGGATCGTCATCAGCGACAAGGACCCGGGCCACCCGAACTGGGTCTCGACAGCCGGCCGGCCCAAGGGCCTGATCTGGCTGCGCTGGTTCCTGCCCGACGAGACCCCCGCACACCCGCAGTGTCGGGTGGTCGACGTGGCCGAAGTCGCGGCCCTGTGACCGCCGACCTGCAGCGTCCCGCCCCCATCCGGTTCGACGACCTGGCCAACCCTGCCTATCCTGCGGCCGCCCAACCGATCCGCGACGGACTGGCCGCCTACGGTGCGAATCTGGAGCTGGACCCCGAGGCGCTGCTGGCGGCCGCCACCGAGCGGTCCGGGCTGGATGATTTCGGTGACCCGGCGTTCCGGGAACGTCTCGACGTGCTGTGTACCGCGCTGCGTGAGGAAGCCGGCCTGTGCGACTCCGGCACGGCAATGGCCTTCGAGCAGCTGGTGGGCAGCCTGGTCAATCGGCTGCGGCTGGAGGCACTGATCGCCGACCATCCCGAGATCGAGGACATCGCGATCGAG
The DNA here is from genome assembly GCF_058270035.1 of Mycobacterium shunyiense. NCBI lineage: Bacteria > Bacillati > Actinomycetota > Actinomycetes > Mycobacteriales > Mycobacteriaceae > Mycobacterium > Mycobacterium shunyiense. The sequence continues at coordinate 54,709 of NZ_JBZDPT010000034.1, forward strand.
CGGCCGATCATCATCTGCGGTTTGCCCCGCACCGGCACCACGCATCTGCACAACCTGCTCGCCGCGGATCCCGCGCTGCGCCACCTGCCGTACTGGGAGAGCCTCGAGCCGGTGCCTGCGCCCGGGGAAGAAGACACACCCGGACCCCGGGGGGACCGCTGCGCTGCCGGCCTCGAACTGATCAACTCCTCGATGCCGGAGTTCAAGCGGATGCACGACATGACCGTCGAGCACGCCCATGAGGAGATCCAGCTCCTGGCAAATGACATTTCCGGGATGCTTTGGGAAACCATGTATTACGTGCCGAGCTTCGCGGCTCACTACAAGGCACACGATCAGGCGCCGTCCTATGCGCATGTGAAGCGCAGCCTGCAGGCCATGCAGTGGTTGCGCGGCGGAACCCGCTGGGTGCTGAAATCACCCCAGCACCTCGAGCAGTTCCCGACCCTGGCCGCCACCTTCCCCGATGCCACTTTCATTGTCACGCACCGCGATCCGGTCGAGGTGACGCTGTCGATGATGACCATGATCTGCTACTCGATGCGGATGGCGGTCACGCAGCCCGACGTGGCCAAGGTGACCCGATACTGGTTGGGCCGCATCGACGATCTGCTCGCCGGCTGTATCCGGGATCGCGATGTGCTGCCCACCGGGCAGTCCATCGACGTCCGGTTCGACGACTTCATGGCCGACGAGCGGGCCACGCTCGCGGACATCTACCGGCTCGCCGACCAGCCGTTCGGCGACGATGTCCGCGCGGCCATGAGCGACTTCCTCACCGCACACCCCCGCGGGCGCTACGGGGGCGTCATCTACGACCCGTCCCATCTACAGCTCGATCCGGCCGCCCTGGCCGAGCGTTTCCGCGCCTACCGCGAGCGCTTTCTCACCCCTACGGAGGACAAATGAACCAGCCTGCACCACAGCCCATCACAGCGGAGGCCTGGGTGGCCACCGCGCTCGGCGAACCCACCGAGGTACTGGAACGCCAAACCGTCGAGGTGCGTGCACCCGGCCCCAACGAAGTCCGCGTCGCAGTCCGCGCGTTCTGCCTGAACTTCAACGACATCGACATCATCAAGGGGCGTTACACCACGCTGCCCCTGCAGCCGCCGTTCGTGCCGGGCATGGAAGCGGTCGGAGTGGTCGAGAGTGCGGGCCTGGGTGCCGAACATCTGGTCGGCCGCCGCGTGGTCGGGATCCCGGTGATGGCCTTCGGAGGGTATGCGTCGTACGCCATCGTCGACGCGGCGACAGTGCTCGATCTGCCGGAGTGGGTCAGCGACGTCGACGGCGCCGCCCTGCACTACCCGTTCCATCTGGGCTGGTTCGCACTGCGCGAACGCGGCCGGTTGCAACCCGGTGAGACGCTGCTGGTGCACGCGGCGGCCGGTGGCACCGGGTCGGGTGCGCTGGTCCTCGGAAAGGCGCTGGGCGCCAAGGTGATCGCCACCGCCGGCAGCGAGGAGAAGCTGGAGCTCTGCCGGAAGCTGGGCGCAGACCACGCCGTCAACTACCGCGACGACAACTGGGTCGAGCAGGTCATGGACCTCACCTACGGCCGCGGCGTCGACGTCGCGTTCGACGCGGTGGGCGGAAGCGTGACGACGAATACGTTCCGCTGCATGGGATTCAACGGACGTCACCTGATGGCAGGGTTCGCCGAGGACATCGCCCTCGAAGACGGCGACTACATCTCGCCGCGTCCGATCGCCTACGGCAACTTCGATGTGTGCGGGGTCTGTCTGGTCTATGTGACCGATCCCCTGGCCGTGCGCCGCACGCTCGGGTTCAACTGGCCGGCGCGCTCCGAGGGCCTCGATGCCCACGTGCAGATTCTCGAGCTGATGCGTACCGACCGGCTGCAGACTGTGGTGGGCGACAACGTGGAGTGGGATCAACTGCCGCAGGCGTTGGCGCGGATGGCCGCCCGCGAGACCACCGGCCGATTGGTGGTGAGCACGGGGGCCCACGACTGAAAGAGGCCTCCCCCAAACGCTACAACGGGGATGGCATCCGGGCGGATCCCCCGACTACTGGGCGAACGTGCAGTAGTCGGCATGTCCGCCCGGCCAACCGCGCCGGCCGGCAGCGAGATTAGTATGCTTGTCTAGGTAATCTTGTCTGATGGTGGCCGGGGGGTCCCGTTGAGTTTTGGATGGTATGTCTTCATGCACCGCCCTGACGGCGGCGTGATGCCGATCGCTGGGTTCTGGCGCAAACGCACCGCCGTGCGGTGGGCCCAGCAGCATGCGGAGCCGGACTGCCATCTTGAGGTTCAACGCTACGACTGGTGGTTGACGCGCACCGCCGCGTGGCAGCGACGTAGCGACCGCTTTTGCGGCGACGCCCCCGCACTGGCCGTCAATCAGCGATGATCGCCCTGCACTACGGATGAGTAGTAGACCGGGTACCGCTCTGGTCGCTCAGCGCCGGCGGGTACGTCGGTGGCCCAGTTACGTTGTGTAGCCGACGATGTCGACGTTCGAGCCTCGTACGTGTGGATGAGCGGTGTGGCTACGCTGCTCGTGGCGATACATCGCCGTTGTCCTTGTTACTCGACTCGAACGGCCACGTCGCACTCACCGCAACGCCATGCGCAGCGCGTCGGCGAGGTCGCCGCGCGACCCGACGGTCACGTCGTCGACCCCGAGCCATGCGGCCATCGATTGCAGCTCCCCCGCCAACGCGTCCGCGACCCGTGAACGGTCGCGGCCGTCTTCGGAGAATGCGCCCAATACCTGCAGCGCCGCATCGGTCCGTTTGAGGTCGACTCGTGCCACCAGTTCCCCGTCGAGCAGAAACGGCCATACGTAGTAACCGAATTGGCGTTTGGGCGCGGGTACGTAGATTTCGATGCGGTAGTGAAAATCGAACCACCGCTCCACCCGGGGCCGGAAGAAGATCAACGGGTCGAACGGGCACAGCAGTGCGGTCCCGCGGTCGCGCCGCGGAACCGTCTGGCCCGCACGCAGGTAGGCCGGGGTGCCGTCGACGTCGACGGCCTCGAGCTGCCCGTCGGCCACCAGCTTGGCGATCGCCGGCTTGACCTGCCGCGCACCCATCCGGAAGTAGTCGCGGATATCGGCCTCGGTGCCGACCCCCAGTGCGGTCGCCGCGCGCAAGGTCAGTTCCCGGACCGCTTCGTCGTCGTCGACGTGCCGAGCCAGCACCTCCGCCGGCAGCACCCGCTCGGTGAGGTCGTAGTGCCGGGCGAAGCCGACCCGCGTGGCCGTCGTCAGGACGCCCGAGGACCACAGCGCCTCAGCGACCCACTTGGTCTCACTGCGGTCCCACCACGGACCCTTGCGGCCGCGCGGCTCGGACTCGAGATGTGCCTCGATCTGGCCGGCGGTCGACGGCCCGAGCTCAGCGACCGCCGCCACGATGTCGTCGGCCAACTTGGGATTCTTCCGGACGATCTCGGTACCCCACCGCCCGTGCGTGTACTCCCGCATGCGCCACCGCAGCAGCGGCCAGTCCTCGACCGCCATCAGCGCAGCCTCGTGCGCCCAGTACTCGGTCAGAAGCCGGGGTGAACGCGCGCTGTGCGACCAGGCCGCCCGGTCCAGCGCATCGCGGTCGTACGGCCCCAGCCGGCTGAACACCGGCGCGTAGTGGGCCCGCACCGCCACCGACACCGAATCCAACTGCAGCACCTGAATGCGGGAGATCAACCTGCGCAGATGCGCACGGGTGACCGGCCCGCGGGGTTTGGATTCGTGAAATCCCTGGGCCGCGACGGCGATGCGGCGGGCCTGTGTGCTGGTGAGGGTGGCCACGTAGCCATCGTTCCCTACGGCACCGACAAGTAGCGGAGCGGATTGGCGCAACAGGCCCGACAAGTAGCGGAGCGGATTGGCGCAACAGCCCCGACAAGTAGCGGAGCGGATTGGAGCGATACTGGTCCGCGTGGCAGTGGACTGGGATGCGTTCGAGACCGAGTTGACCCTGGCTGCCGCGGACGCGGTCCGCGCGCTGGTCGCGACAGCCGCCTCAGAAACGCCGTATGCCGTGGCATTCAGCGAGTTCTATGCCGAGACCACCGGGGTGATCTACCTTCCGAATCTTGCGCTGGCCACCGAGGAGTCGGTCGAGGAGCCGGATTGCCGGTTCAGCCCGCCGGATTGGGAGTATCAGGACTACGAGTGGGGCGAAACCGATTCGGAGTGGAGTGATCGGCTCATCGCTGCGGTCACGGGCCTACCCCGCGCGCCGTGGGAGCAGGCGTGGGATCGGTTCGCCGAGGCGATGCTGACCATCGCGGCCGGGGTGCGGACCGCCCTCGTCGCCGACGGCACCCTGCCCGACGACGTGGTCGTGTACCTCGACGACGAGGATGCCGACCTGCTGGTCCGCTCGTTGACCGCCGACGAGCTGCGGCGTCACTTCCCCGAGTACGTCGCTTCTGCCGAAGCCGAACGTGAACTTCTGGCCCTGCCCGTCGAGCAGCGGGTGGCAGCACTCGCCGCGGCGGCCGGTCTCGTCAGCGGACCGGGCCACGAACTCGGCCGGGAACGCGCCACCGAACTCCTGCTCGACACCGGTGCTGCCGCCGTACCGGTCGCAGTAGCGGCACTCGGCCATCCCGAGACCGCCTGGACGGGCGCCAAATTCCTGGCCGACCTCAACATCGTCACGCCTGACGTGATGGACGCGCTGTGGGCGGCCCTGCCGCTGCGCGGTAACGCCCACGACTGGGTGGCTGCGGCTCTCGGCCGCCTCGGTGCCGGGCTGGAGGTGTTGGCGCGCAACGATCTTCCGGCCGGTAGCCGATCGGCGGCGGTCGCTGCGCCCTACCGTTCGTTTCGCGATCAGGGGCGCTCGCACCTGCCACTGGATTACACACTGCTGGCCGCCGGGCTTGCCGATCCGGCGGTCGCGGGGGAGGTCGCAGAGGATCTGAAACCCGGCACCGGCTATTGCACCCTGGACGGGGCCGACCTACCGGGTGTCCGTCCCGGACTCGACCATTCCGAGCCCGTGATCCGCCGCCACGCGGTCATCGTTCTCAGCGATCTGATCGGACCGATGGGTCCCGGAGACCTCGACAGCGAGGTGGTGAAGAACCTGGAGCGACGGATCGACGAGCTGGCCGTCGACGACCCCGACAGTGAGGTGCGCCGGCTGGCCGGTTACCGCGTGCGCACGTAACTGCAGAACCGGTACCGCAAACCTGAGCTGCTGGTCAACCACTCTCCGGTGGTCTTCGTCCACGAATCGTCGAGCCCCGGCGCCATCGCGTCGCCCGCTGTTGGAGGCAGGTCGATGTCGATCTCGGTCACCTCGCAGCGGACCGCGAACGGAAGGGCCTGGGCGTAGATCTGCGATCCGCCGATCACCCAGCCGCGGAACACGTCGTCGAGGCCGGTCAGTACCTCGGCACCGTCGGCCACGTATCCGGGATCGCGGGTGATCACGACGTTGCGCCGGCCCGGCAGCGGGCGGACCTTGGCCGGGAGCGACTCCCAGGTCAGCCGGCCCATCACCACTGTCTGCCCTAGGGTGAGCTGCTTGAACCGGGCCTGGTCCTCCGGCAGATTCCACGGAATGCCGTTGTCACGGCCGATGACGCCTGAGGTGGACTGCGCCCAGATCATCGCCAGCTGTCGAAGATCGTCGGTCATACAGCGACGGGCGCCTTGATCGCCGGGTGCGGGTTGTAATTCAGAATCGCAATATCCTCAAAGCTGTAGTCGAAGATCGAGTCACGTTGCGCCAGAACGAGTTCTGGGTACGGTCTGGGATCCCTGCTCAGCTGCAGGGCCACCTGGTCGACGTGGTTGTCGTAGATGTGGCAGTCGCCGCCGGTCCAGACGAACTCACCGACGCCGAGCCCGGCCTGCGCGGCCATCATGTGGGTCAGCAGTGCGTAGCTGGCAATGTTGAACGGCACGCCCAGGAAGAGGTCGGCACTGCGCTGGTACAGCTGGCAGGACAACTTGCCGTCGGCGACATAGAACTGGAAGAAGGCGTGGCACGGTGGCAGCGCCATCTGGGGGATCTCGCCGACGTTCCACGCCGAGACGATGTTGCGCCGCGAATCGGGGTCACGCTTGAGCAGATCCAGCGCGTTCGAGATCTGGTCGATGTGCTCGCCCGACGGTGTCGGCCACGACCGCCACTGCACGCCGTACACCGGGCCCAGATCGCCTGTCTCACTGGCCCATTCATCCCAGATCGTCACACCGTGGTCCTGCAGCCACCGCACGTTCGAATCGCCGCGCAGAAACCACAGCAATTCGTAGATCACCGATTTGGTGTGCACCTTCTTGGTGGTGAGCAACGGAAAGCCGGCGGCCAGGTCATAGCGCATCTGGTGTCCGAACAGACTGCGGGTGCCGGTACCGGTGCGATCGGATTTCGCCACCCCCTGCTCGGTCACCTTTCGCAGCAGGTCTTCGTAGGGGGTCGGGATCGGCACGCCACTCAGCTTACGTGTCGGCACGGAGAGTAGAACGGAGCCATGCCGACCACCACAGACACGATCACCACAGCTGATGGCACCTGCCGCGTCACCGTCGCCACACCGGAGGGAGAAGGTCCCTGGCCTGGCGTCGTGCTGTTCCCCGACGCCGGCGGCCTACGCCCCACCATGGAAGAGATGGCGGCCAAGCTGGCCGGATTCGGTTACGTCGTGCTGGTACCCGACGTCTACTACCGCAACCCGGGCTGGGGACCCTTCGACCTCAACACCGTGTTCACCGACCAGGAGCAGCGCAGGCAGCTCTTCGAACTGATGGGCACTCTCACCCCCGAGATACTGGCCGCCGATGCCGAGGCATTCTTCGACTACCTGGCGGCTCGACCCGACGTCACCGGCGAGAAGTTCGGCACCACCGGCTACTGCATGGGCGGCCGTGCCTCGTTGATCGTCGCCACCCGGGTGCCGGAGCGAGTCGCGGCTGCGCTGTCCTTCCACGGCGGCCGACTGGCCGTCGAAGACGACCCGGACAGCCCCCACCTGCTGGCCGACAAGATCCAGGCCACCGTTTATGTGGCCGCGGCCGAGAACGACGCGTCGTTCACCGAGGACGACGGCAAAAGGTTGGAGGATGCGCTGTCGGGCGCAGCCGTCGACCACACCATCGAGTTCTATCCCGCAGCCCACGGCTTCGCGGTGCCGGATCACACCGCGGTGTACGACGAGGCAGCCGCACAGCGGCACTGGGAGAACACCGAGCGGGTGTTCGGGGCCGCGTTAACCCCGGCATAGGCGGTAGGCGACGATTGACGGCGTGTATGACCAGCCCTTCTCCGACGAGTCCCATTCCACCGAGCCCGGATTCCGGATCGATCCGGTACTGGCCCGGAGCTGGTTGCTGGTAAACGGCGCACAGTACGAGCGGTTCGCCCCGGCGGCCCGCTCGCACGCCGACATCGTCGTCCTCGACATCGAGGACGCGGTGGCCCCCAAGGACAAGGTGGCCGCGCGCGAGAAGGTGACCCGCTGGCTGGCCGACGACAACAGCGACTGGGTCCGGATCAACGGCTTCGGCACCCCGTGGTGGGCTGACGATCTGGAGATGCTGGCCGGAACCTCGGTCGGCGGTGTGATGCTGGCCATGGTCGAGTCGGTGGACCATGTGACCGAGACTGCCCGACGCCTGCCGGACGTGCCCATCGTCGCGCTGGTGGAGACCGCCCGGGGCCTGGAGCGGATCACCGAGATCGCCTCGGCCAAGGGCGCGTTCCGGCTCGCCTTCGGCATCGGCGATTTTCGGCGCGACACCGGCTTCGGTGACAACCCGGCAACGCTGGCGTATGCGCGCTCACGCTTCACCATCGCCGCCAAGGCCGCCGGTCTTCCTGGCGCCATCGACGGCCCCACCGTGGGGTCCAGCGCGCTGCGGCTGTCGGAGGCGACAGCGGTCTCGGCCGAGTTCGGGATGACCGGCAAGATATGCCTGACGCCGGATCAGTGCGCCACGGTCAACGAGGGTCTGGCCCCATCTCAGGACGAGATCAGTTGGGCGAAGGAATTTTTCGCCGAATTCCAGCGCGACGGCGGTGAGATCCGCAACGGGTCAGACCTGCCCCGGATCGCCCGGGCCAACAAGATCCTGGATCTGGCCCGGGCGTACGGCATCCACGAACCCGAGTACAGCGACGACCCGGACCACGTGCCGGCGCCGTCCGACACGTACCACTACTGAGGTTCGCTCAGGCCCGTGCTTTGTCGTCGTTGCGGTGCATGAAGTTGTTGATCGCGCGGACGATTCCGCGGCCTGCGTAAATGCCCGCGGCGACGGACACGATGATCATCGCGATGAACATCACCAGCCAGTTGGAGCGGCTGTGACTGACGTTCCACCAGATGAACGTGAACAGCAGCGCGCAGATGAAAACGACGATGTCCCGCCAGTTTCCACGGTAGGACATCGCGGCCTCACGGATTTCGCGGCTGCGGTCACTCGCATCGATCAAGCCGTCGATACGTTCGTCGATACTGGCCTTGAGCCGCGCTTTCCGTTCGACGTCTTCGGCGGGCAACCGGTCCAACAGATCGAGGTCCTTGGTGATCATGCCGCGGATGTCCGGCGGTTTGAGGTTGCCTGCGATCACCCCGAGCATCGCGCCACCGGCGATGGGCGCGGCTCCGAGTGCAAGTTCAGCGATCCCCGGCATAGCTGTCCTCTCGTCAGTCCATCAGCGTGGCAGCCAACGTGCCGCCCAACTCGTAGGCGCGCTCACGGACGGCTCCGTCCACCACTCCCGTAACTTCAAGCACGTCAGCCGCTTTGACCAACGCCAGCCCGGTCACAATCTTGTCGACCGCACCCGCAGCACCGACCGTGTCGTTGTTGCCATGTACCCACAGCCCGTACGGGCGCCCGGCCACGTGATCGAGGCTCGGGTAGTACACGGTATCGAAGAAGTGCTTCAATGCGCCGCTCATGTAGCCGAAATTGGCTGTGGTGCCGAACAAGTAACCGTCGGCGGCCAACATGTCACTGACGGTCGCAGCTAACGCCGGCTTGGACTGCACCTCAACCCCGGAGACGTCCGGATCGTGCGCGCCGGCGAGTACCGCCTCGAGAAGCTCTCGCGTTGCCGGAGACGGCGTGTGCTGCACCACCAGCAGCGTCTTGGTCATGACGACTGTTGTTCCTGCATCCGCACCGCCGTGCGCATGGTCTCGCGCGCGCGGCCCCGGTCACCGGCGAAGTCATAGGCGCGGGCCAACCGGTACCAGCGAACCCAATTGTCCGGGTCGGCCTCCAGTTCGGCCTTCACCGTCCCGAACAGTTCGTCGGCCGCGTCGCGTTCGATACGGCCCGATGGCCGGGTCGGCAGCTCGCTGACGTCGAGTTCCATGTCCTGTTCACGGGCGAGCCGAGCCAATCGTTGATGCGCCAGACCGGCCCGCAGCGTGGTCACCAACACCCAGATACCGATCAGCGGAAACACCAGCAGTGCCACGCCCAGCCCGATCGCGGCCGGCTCACCCGAGGTGATGAAGATGAGCGCGGTGCGTCCCAGCATCAGGAAGTAGACGATCAGCGCCAGGCACATGAAGCCGATCACCAGTTGGATGCGCAGCGACCGCGCGCCGTCGCTCACGACAGGTCGAGCAGCGGCTCAATGCCGATGGTCAGGCCGGGCCGCTCGCCGACCTTCCGCACGGCCAGCAGCACGCCCGGCACGAACGAGGACCGGTCCAGGCTGTCGTGCCGGATCGTCAGCGTCTCCCCCTGCGTTCCGAACAGCACCTCCTGGTGGGCGACCAGGCCGGCCAGCCGCACCGAATGCACCGGCACCCCGTCCACATCGGCGCCGCGGGCCCCCTCCAGACCGGTGCTGGTGGCGTCCGGGTTGGGCGGCATGCCTTTTCGCGCCTCGGCGATGAGCTTCGCAGTACGTGCGGCGGTGCCGGACGGAGCGTCGGCCTTGTGCGGGTGGTGCAGTTCGATGATCTCGACCGATTCGAAATAGCGTGCCGCCTGCTGGGCGAAGTGCATCGACAGCACGGCGCCGATGGCGAAGTTCGGCGCGATGAGCACCGCGGACTCGGGCTTCTCCTTGAGCCAGGCCTCCACCTGTTCGATGCGCTCCCAGGTGAATCCGGTGGTTCCGACGACCGCGTGAATACCGTTGTCGATGAGGAATTTCAGGTTGTCCATCACCACATCGGGATGGGTGAAGTCAATGACCACGTCGGTCTTGGTGTCGGTGAGCAAGCTCAGCGAGTCACCGACGTCGACCCCGGTCGAAAATGTCAGATCCGCCGCCGATTCGACCGCGTGCACCATGGTCGCGCCGACTTTGCCCTTAGCCCCGAGAACACCAACTCGCATGGTTGGGAGCCTACTGCCCGTGCTTGCCGGCGGTATTGGGGCCGCTCCGAGAAAACTTTGTCCTGTCGCCCTGATGCTCGAACGATGGACGTTGAACGCCGGCTTGCGATCGCTGCCGTCCACTCGTCCCGACACCTACGGATTGATGGTGTCCGCGCCGATCTGGCGGCCCCACACGTACTCGGACACCAGCGGTTGTCCCAGCTCGAGGTGGTTGTACGGGGCGATCGATGCACCGGTATCCATCACCAGATACGGAGCCGGCCACAGGTCCTTGGTGACCGGCTGCCAGCAGCCGGGCCGGCCCTCGGGCCCACCCTTGGCGTTGACCCGCGGCAGGTTGTCGGGATAGACGTACGGGTTGCCCGCCCCGATCAGGAAGTCGTGCAGTTCAAGCGCGTAACCGTTGCGGGTCTGGGCGGCAAACTTCGGCGCGGCCTCGGCATAGTTGCGGACAGAACACGCCAACGCCGGGCTGTTGCGGTCGAGCATCTCGCTGACCGGCAGCAGGTCCTGGGCGCCGCGGACCAGATACGGCCCACCCCGCTCCAAAATGTCACCGCCGGTGTTTCCGAAACCGACCGCGGCCACCAGCGCCTGATCTAGGTTGCCGCGCTGCTCGTCGAGTGTGCGAGCCGTCGTCACAGCATCGGTCAAACCATCGAACAAATCCGGGCCCGCGTTCGCATACACCTCACCCAAATCAGCCAGACCCGCGATGTCACGACGAATCTGAGGCATCCGCGGATTCAGATCACCCAAGATGTCGTTGCCGTCGACAATCGACTGACCGAACTTCTCCCCCAGACCGTCCAACGCCTGAGCCGTCGCCGTCAGCGTCTGATTCAACTTGATCGGGTCGATCTGTTCGGAGATCGCGGTGATCGTCTCGAACAACGTGTTGAACTCCGTGGTCACACCCTGGGCCCGGATCGGCGTCGCCGGCGACAACCGCGTCGGCGACGGGTCCGGCGGCGACAAGAACGAGATGTACTTGTTGCCGAACACCGTCGTCGCCCGCAGTTCAGCGGTCACATTCTCCGGAATCAGCTTCAAATACTGAGGCTTGACATCCAAGGTCAGCTTGGCCTCGGGATTGTTGTCGACAGTGACGACATCGATGGAAGCCAACCGACCGATCGGCACACCGTTGAAGGTGACCTTGGACCCCGGATCCATCGCCAGACCAGCCCGACCCGACAACACGGTCAGCTGCGTTTTGTTCTCGAAGGTTCCGCGGAACTGCATCCAGGTCAACGTCAGCACCGCGACCAGCAGGATGATCATTCCCGCGCTCGCCGTCTTGTACGGCGGGTCGTATCGCCAGTGCTTGAACCGTCGTTGGGCTCGGACCCGCGACGTCACGGCGGATGGGGCCACGCGCAAACCTCCAACTTGTTGACGCGGCCAACCAGTTGGTCAGCAGAGTGAGCGAGCAGAACTCTCGCAAACGATCAGAGACGTCTGCAACTGCAACGGGCCGAGTGCGGCAAACATTAAATTGCGACCGCGAGACGATGTGCGTCACATCCCGTCGGCAGAAGTAACCGACGTAACGTTCCGAGGGCGCATCCGCAGCCGCCCCGGCGTGCCGTTGGCAGGCGTGCGAGGCACAGCGGCAGACCCCGCAGTATCCGGCTGAAAGGGATCCGATCGAGGGACGACGAAACCGGCTGTCCGGCAACCTGATTGCGAGTACCCGCAGCGCACGTGCATCTGCCAACTACGGTGGAACCATGCGTCCTGTCCAGGTGGTGCCGTTCGTCGTTGCCGTTCTTGCATTCATGGGATGCTCGGAGAACGCGGCCGCCGACGCCGCAGACCTCAACGGTCGCACCTTCATCTCGGAGCAGGTGGAGGGTGAGCAGATCCCCGGCGGCGGACCGCTGACGGTCGGTTTCGATGGGAAGCAGATCAGCACCTTCGCCGGCTGTAACCATGGTTCCGGCTCCGCCGATCTTGCCGATGGCCGGATCACGACCCAACTTGCGATGACCATGATGGCCTGCCCACCACCGGTCGGCGATTCGGATGCCTGGGTATCAAAGTTGTTCGGCGCCAAGCCAACCTGGTCGTTGTCGGGCGACACCCTCACCTTGCGCACCGACGCTGCGACCGTCACGCTGCGGGACAAAAAAGTGGCCGACCCCGATCACCCGCTCACCGGCACCACCTGGCAGGTCACCAGCCTGGTGTCCGCGCAGGCGGTCAGCACCTCGGTTGCACTCGAGCAGGCCAAACCCACGCTGACCATCGGCGACGACGGCGCTGTCAGCGGTTCGACGGGCTGCAATCGAATCACCGGCCGCGCCACCGTTTCCGGGTCGCCGGCAGTGATCGAGTTCGGCCCGCTGGCCACCACCAAGATGGCCTGCGCACCGGAGATCAACGAGATCGAGCAAGCCGTGTTGCGGGTCCTCAACGGCACAGTCCAGACATCCATCGACGCCGACGAACTGAGGCTCTCCGACACCGACGGCAACGGACTGGTGCTGCGCGCGCAGTGACGTCAGAGCGGTGACGCCCCACGCAGATGCTCGAAGATCAGCGAGGTCTGCGTCCCGGCGACATCGGCGTCGGCGTTGAGGTTCTCCACCACGAATGCCCGCAGGTCATCGGTGTCACGCGCGGCCACGTGCAGGATGAAATCGTCTCCCCCGGCCAGGAAGTACACGTCCATCACCTGCGGCCGGGTGCGGATGTGGGCAATGAAATTGCGGATCTTGCCCCGCGCGTTCGATTGCAGACTCACCGAGATCATTGCCTGCAGACTGAGTCCCACGGCAGCCGGATCGATATCGGTGTAGAAGCCGCGGATCACTCCGATCTCCTGGAGCCTGCGCACCCGACCGTGGCAGGTCGAGGCGGCGATACCGACCGTCTCCGCCAGTGCGCTGTTGGACATGCGGGCGTCGGCGTGCAGCGCCAACAGGATGCGCCGGTCCACGTCGTCGAGATCAGGCCGAACATCCTTCGGCGAACGGGCCACACGCCCGGGCAAGTTTGATGATTCTTCCGCCACTCGACGAGCTTAACGAATCTTCGTCGGAGATATTGCTCACTTATCGAAGGTTCTTCACACTTATTTTCAGCACCCCAACTTTGAAGGAGCGAGCATGCTCGTCGGCATCCCGACCGAGATCAAGAACAACGAGTACCGCGTGGCCATCACCCCGGCGGGCGTGGCGGAACTGACCCGACGCGGCCACGACGTGATCATCCAGGCCGGCGCCGGCGAGGGTTCGGCCATCACCGACAACGACTTCAAGGCCGCAGGCGCGGAGATCGTCACCACTGCCGATCAGGTCTGGGCCGATGCCGAGCTGCTCCTCAAGGTCAAGGAGCCCATCGCGGCGGAGTACTCGCGCATGCGCAAGGGCCAGACGCTGTTCACCTATCTACATCTGGCGGCGTCCAAGGAATGCACCGACGCGCTGCTCGCCTCGAACACCACCTCGATCGCCTACGAGACGGTGCAGACCGCTGATGGTGCGCTGCCGCTGTTGGCGCCGATGAGCGAGGTCGCCGGCCGGCTGTCCGCGCAGGTCGGCTCGTACCACCTGATGCGCACGCAGGGTGGCCGCGGCGTTCTGATGGGTGGCGTTCCCGGTGTCGCACCGGCCGAGGTCGTCGTCATCGGCGGTGGCGTGGCCGGCTACAACGCGGCCCGCATCGCCAAGGGCATGGGCGCCCACGTCACCGTGTTCGACCTGAACATCAACACGCTGCGCAAGATCGACAACGAGACCAACGCCGGCATCGAAACGCGTTACTCGTCCAGCCTGGAGCTCGAAGAGGCCGTCAAGAAGGCAGATCTGGTGATCGGCGCGGTGTTGATCCCGGGCGCCAAGGCACCCAAGTTGGTCACCAATTCGACCGTGGCCCACATGAAGCCGGGCGCGGTGCTGGTCGACATCGCCATCGACCAGGGCGGCTGCTTCGAGGACTCCCGCCCCACCACCCATGACGACCCGACGTTCGCCGTGCACGACACGGTGTTCTACTGCGTGGCCAACATGCCCGGCTCCGTGCCGCGCACGTCAACCTTCGCACTGACCAACGCCACCATGCCGTACGTCCTCAAGTTGGCCGACAAGGGCTGGAAGGCCGCCTGCGCGGCCGACCAAGCGCTGGCCAAGGGTCTATCGACGCACGAAGGTGCGCTGCTGTCCGAGCAGGTCGCCGCCGACCTCGACATGCCGTTCACCGATCCGGGCACAGTCCTGGCGTAGGCAAACCTCTCACGATCGCCCGGCCGAATCCCTTCGGCCGGGCGGTTGCACCCCGGCAGGGTCAAACTTGACACGTGTCAAGTATGGTTGTGTCCATGTTGCTGCAGCAGTTGTTACCCACCGTGCCGACGACCACCGCCGAGGCGCTGGCAATCTTCGACGCGGCCGAGGCTGTGGAGCCGGAGTTCATGCTCGGCACCTGGCACGGCGCCGAACTACCCACCGGACATCCGATGGATGGTCTGCTGGCGGCCAGCGGTTGGTGGGGCAAGCAGTTCGTCGATGCCGAGACCGTGCACCCCCTGTTGTTCCCCACCGGCGACGGCACCTCGCTGTGGGCGCTCAACCCGCTGCTGGCATTCGGCGGCCTCGGGGTGTCGACCAAAATCCCTCTGCTTCGGAACCGGTCGATGACAGGGCCGATCGCGGCGTTGCGGCCCCTGCTGCAGACCCGCGCGCCCAAGGCCAGGTTGCGCACCACCCGGTACCGCGGCGTGGACACCGCGACGATGGTCTACGACCAGCTACCCATCAACGACGTGTTCCGGCGGCTGTCCGACGACACCGTGATCGGGGCGATGGACCTGCGGAACTCCCGCAAGCCGTATTTCTTCGTCCTACAGCGCGACGACTCGATGCGGGTGACCTAGCAGCCACGCGTACGCGCGCTGTTAACCACACATTCGGCCAGTGGCTCCACGTCGGTGCTTGGATCGAAAGGGCAAGCGTTACAAGGTCTTTTCCTCCGATCGACGTTCCAGGACTGAGGAGTCACCCATGGTCAACCTGCCCGTCGCGCACCAGCCCCGCCCGCTGCTGCCCGAGCTCTCGGAGTTCTTCGCCGGCATCACCCCGTTCCCCCGCCTGCGTCCGATCTTCGAGCGCAACCTCATGCGCATCGAGGACGAGGTCACCGAGGACCACTACGAACTGCGGGCGGAGATCCCCGGTATCGATCCGGCCAACGACGTTCAGATCACTGTCGCCGACGGCCAGCTGACCGTGAAGGCCGAGCGTTCAGAGCGTGCCGACACCACCGCGCGGTCGGAGTTCTCCTACGGCTCGTTCCTGCGCACCGTGACCCTGCCCGCCGAGGCCGATGAGGACAACATCACCGCCGGCTACGAGCGCGGCATCCTGACCGTGCGTGTGCCGTTGTCGCAGAACCCCGCCGGCGCCCGCCAGATCGCAATCCAGGACACCGAGAACGGCTCGACCGCAATCGAATCCGCCGAACACTCAGAGTAGCGCCGGCAGAATCAGCGCGGTCAACTCACCGATGAGCGGACGCAGGTTGTCGGCCTTCGGGTCGTCGGCCTGCGACCGCGTCATCACCGCCAACAACAACCGTTGCCCGTTCGGCCCATAGACGATCCCCACGTCGTTGGTGCTGCCGTAGTCCCCGCTGCCGGTCTTGTCGGCGGTGGTCCAGCCCTCCGGCAGTCCGGCACGCACGCTCGAGGTCTGGTTGGCCCGCATCCAGTCCTGCAGCTGGCGCCGCTGCGGCGGGCCCAACGCGTCACCGACCAGGATCTCGCGGTATCCGATCGCCAGCGCCGCCGGAGTGGACGTATCTCTCGGGTCCCCGGGAATCGCCGAGTTCAGCTCGACCTCCCAGCGGTCCAGCCGGGTGCGCTCATCTCCGATGCTACGAGCGAACGCGGTGATGCCGGCAGGCCCGTCAATCGTTTTCAGCAGCAGGTTGCCCGCAGTGTTGTCGCTCCGCTGCAGTGCCGCCTGACACAGCTCCGCCAGCGTCATCTCGGAACCGGCATGGGTCTCGGTGACCGGAGAGTTCGGCACGAGCGCCTCCGGGTCGACGAACACCCGGTTGTCCAGTGAGATCTGCCCACGCCCGACCATCTGCAGCACGCGCGCCGCGGCATACCCCTTGAACGTCGAACACATCGCGAACATCTCGTCGGGCCGGTGCGTGAGTGTCCGTCCGGAATCCAGATTGGTCGCGGACAAGCCGATCAGGGCGTTGTCACGACGTTCCAGTTCGGCGATCTGGTCATCTACCGGAGTCGCGAACGCCGGTGCGGCGTTACCCACACCGGCTCCGACGGCAGCCGCCGCCACGAGCGAACCGATCAGAACATTGCGCCGCGAGAGTCCCGTCATCGGACCCAGCCTAGCGGGTCAGCCGACGATAGTTTGAAGCTGTTGCGGCAGAGTCTTTTTCGATCGATGCGGGCCGAGTACGGCCGCACCGTAGTCGCGGGACAGCAACTGATGTGCCACCGCATTGACCTCTTCGAGGGTGACGGCCTCGATCTGGGCCAGCGTGTGATCGATGGTCCGGTGTTCGCCGTAATTGAGCTCACTGCGGCCGATCCGGTGCATGCGCGATCCGGAGTCCTCCAGACCCAGCACCAGCCCACCACGCAACGAGCCCTTGGCGATCCGGCACTCGTCGGCGGTGATCCCGTCTCTGGCAACGCCTTCCAGCACCTCGGTGGTCACCCGGACGACTTCGTCGAACCGCTCGGGCTGACAGCCGGCGTACACCGAGAGCGCACCGCTGTCGGCAAAGGTGTCGACCGTCGAATACACCGAGTAGGCCAGGCCGCGGGATTCCCGGATCTGCTGGAACAGACGGGAACTCAGGCCGCCACCGAGGGCGGTGTTGAGCACCGACAGCGCCCACCGGTGTTCCCAGTGCCGGCCGGGCGTGCGAACGCCCAGCGACACGTGGGTCTGCTCTCCGTCGCGGTCGACCACGAGCAGCGACGGCTTGCCGACGACACGTCCCGCCCCTTTGCGCGGTGCCACCGCGGTGCGTCCGGGTTCCAGTCGCGGACCGAAATGCTGCCGCACGAGCGAAACGACCACGTCGTGGTCGATGTTGCCCGCCACCGCCACGATCATCCGTTCGGGCGTGTAACGGCGCACGTGGAAGGAGTGCAACTGCGCGCGCGTCATCGTCTCGATGGACTCGACGCTGCCGATCACCGGCCGTCCGACCGGGTGATCGCCGAACATCGCTGTCAGGAACACGTCACCGAGACTGTCCTCGGGATCGTCGTCGCGCATGGCGATCTCTTCGAGGACGACGTCGCGCTCCACCTCGACATCCTCGGTGGCACAACGGCCCCGCAACACGACGTCGGCCACCAGGTCGACGGCGAGTTCCAGGTCGGAGTCGAGCACATGTGCGTAGTAGCAGGTGTGCTCGCGCGTCGTGAACGCGTTCAGCTCACCACCGACGGCATCGACAGCCTGTGCAATATCGACTGCGCTGCGCGTCGGGGTGGCCTTGAACAGCAGGTGTTCCAGGAAGTGGGCGGCACCCGCGACGCTTCGTCCTTCGTCGCGGGAACCGACACCTACCCAGACCCCGACGGATGCCGAACGCACCGACGGGATGTACTCAGTGACCACCCGGAGTCCGCCGGGCAGATCTGTCCGACGGACATCAGTGGTATTCAGTGCAAACGCCTTGTATCGAGCTGAGGTGATCAGGACTCGGCGGCGGCGGCGTCGGCGGTGGCCGGGGCGCCGTCGGCAGCCGGATCCGCCTTCTCCGCAGTCTCTTCGTCCACGAGCACCAGCGAGATCTTGCCGCGGTTGTCGATGTCGGCGATCTCCACGCGGAGCTTGTCGCCGACCTTCACCACATCTTCGACCTTGTTGATCCGCTTGCCGCGGCCCAGCTTGGAGATGTGGACCAGGCCGTCACGACCCGGCAGCAGCGACACGAACGCACCGAAATCGGTTGTCTTGACCACGGTCCCGAGGAACCGCTCACCGATCTTGGGCAGCTGCGGGTTGGCGATGGCGTTGATCTTGTCGATCGCGGCCTGCGCGGCTTCGCCGTTGGAGGCACCGACGAACACCGTGCCGTCATCCTCGATCGAGATCGACGCACCGGTCTCCTCGGTGATCGAGTTGATCATCTTGCCCTTGGGCCCAATGACCTCGCCGATCTTGTCGACCGGAACCTTGATCGTGGTGATCCGCGGTGCGTACGGGCTCATCTCATCGGGGGCATCGATGGCCTCGGCCATCACGTCCAGGATGGTCAGGCGCGCGTCCTTGGCCTGGCTCAGTGCGCCCGCCAGCACCTTCGACGGGATGCCGTCGAGCTTGGTGTCGAGCTGCAGCGCGGTGACGAAGTCCTTGGTGCCTGCGCACTTGAAGTCCATGTCGCCGAAGGCATCCTCGGCGCCGAGGATGTCGGTCAGCGTCACGTAGCGGGTCTCGCCGTTGACCTCGTCGGAGACCAGACCCATGGCGATGCCGGCCACCGGCGCCTTGAGCGGTACACCGGCGTTCAGCAGCGACAGGGTCGAGGCACACACCGAGCCCATCGAGGTGGAACCGTTGGAGCCCAATGCCTCCGACACCTGGCGGATCGCGTACGGGAACTCCTCGACGCTGGGCAGTACGGGCACCAGCGCACGCTCGGCCAGCGCGCCGTGGCCGATCTCGCGGCGCTTGGGCGAACCGACGCGGCCGGTCTCACCGGTCGAGAACGGCGGGAAGTTGTAGTGGTGCATGTAGCGCTTGGACGTCTCGGGCCCCAGCGAGTCGATCTGCTGGGCCATCTTGACCATGTCCAGCGTGGTGACACCCATGATCTGGGTCTCGCCGCGCTCGAACAGCGCGCTGCCGTGCGCCCGCGGGATGATGGCCACCTCGGCCGAGAGCGCCCGGATGTCGGTGACGCCACGGCCGTCGATGCGGAAGTGGTCGGTCAGGATGCGCTGGCGCACAAGCTTTTTGGTCAGCGACCGGTACGCCGCGCCGATCTCCTTCTCACGGCCGGCGTAGGTGTCACCCAGACGCTCGAGCACCTCGACCTTGATCTCGTTGGTGCGGTCGTCGCGCTCGTGCTTGCCCGCGATGGTCAGTGCCTCCGACAGCGCGTCGGTGGCCACCGCGGCCACGGCGTCGTAGACATCTGCCTCGTAATCCGGGAACAGCGGGTACTCGGCGATCTCTTTGGCAGCCTTCTCCGCCAGCGCAGCCTGCGCATCGCACAGGGTCGCGATGAACGGTTTGGCCGCCTCAAGGCCCTCGGCGACGACGGCCTCGGTGGGAGCCTGGGCGCCGCCGGCGACCAACTCGATCACGTTCTCGGTGGCTTCGGCCTCGACCATCATGATCGCGACGTCGTCGCCCACCTTGCGGCCCGCCACGACCATGTCGAAGACAGCCTTCTCCAGCTGCTCGACGGTCGGGAAGGCAACCCACTGGCCGTCTATCAAGGCGACGCGCACGCCGCCGACCGGGCCGGAGAACGGCAGGCCGGAGATCTGCGTCGACGCCGACGCGGCGTTGATGGCCAGCACGTCGTACAGATCCTTCGGATCCAGGCTCAGCACCGTCACCACGACCTGGATCTCGTTACGCAGACCGCTGACGAACGACGGGCGCAGCGGCCGGTCGATCAGGCGACAGGTCAGGATCGCGTCGGTCGACGGACGGCCCTCACGCCGGAAGAACGAGCCGGGGATCCGGCCCGCGGCGTACATCCGCTCCTCGACGTCGATGGTCAGCGGGAAGAAGTCGAAGTGGTCCTTCGGCGTCTTGCTGGCAGTGGTGGCGCTCAGCAGCATGGTCTCGTCGTCGAGGTAGGCGACGACGGAACCGGCGGCCTGCTGCGCGAGCCGCCCGGTCTCGAAACGGATGGTGCGGGTGCCGAAGCTCCCGTTGTCGAGGGTTGCGGTGGATTCGAACACACCGTCTTCAAGTTCAACTACAGACATAGAGTCCGTTGGCCTCTTTCGAATTCATTCAACT
The DNA here is from genome assembly GCF_058270035.1 of Mycobacterium shunyiense. Lineage (NCBI taxonomy): Bacteria > Bacillati > Actinomycetota > Actinomycetes > Mycobacteriales > Mycobacteriaceae > Mycobacterium > Mycobacterium shunyiense. Next base: position 74,987 of record NZ_JBZDPT010000034.1, read on the forward strand.
GTTTTCGCGGCGTCACGGTGGCGATGCGCCACGGGCCCTGGATACGGCTACGGCCGTCGATCGAAGCGGCCGGATAACCCCCAGAGATGATCCCTGTGTCGGGGTTCCGGCAGCCACTACCGAAGACCGCCCGTCCAGGCGGGCCCGATATGACTCGCAGGAACAGCGCCCGCAGTTCGCGGGTGCCGCACCCTGTGTTCAGCGCAGATTCCAGCCACTGAACGCCCTCATGTTACACGGGAGCAACGTCCCAACAGCCATCCGTGCCAGCTAGGACACGTCCTCCACGCATACGGTGAACTGGCGTTCCGAGTAGGCGTAGCCCACTCCGCTGGCGCACTGATCGACGTTCGACACCCCGCGCAGAACCTCGGTGGCCCGTTGCCGGTGGGGCGCAGACGAATCCGCGCAGTCCACCCGATACGGGTCTTTGTCGTTCTCCGGATCGATGCTCATACAGCCGCCGGCGATCCAGTCGATGTCCAGACAGAGCGTCTGGGTCTCTTCACTGAAGGCGCTGCGCACCGAGTAATAGGTGTCGACGTCGACTGGGCACTGGTCGCTGTCGGTGACTGTGGAGATGACCTTGTAGTTCGACGCTTCGCTGCCGCACTCCGCCCGACTGGAGTCCGGGCGCTCGTACGTGCCGCTCATCTTCAGGCAGTCCCCTGCCTTCATGTCCGCGGCCGCCGCGGACGAGCATGCGGTCAGACCGCCGAGGAAAAGTAGCGCGGCTGCCCCCAGAGGGGCAGCCGCGGAAAGTGGTGGCACCGACGCCGCGTCAGCGACGCAGCCCGAGGCGCTCGATCAGCGAGCGGTAGCGCGCCACGTCGACCTGGGCGACGTACTTCAGCAGCCGGCGACGACGGCCGACCAGCAGCAGCAGACCGCGACGCGAGTGGTGGTCGTGCTTGTGCTGCTTGAGGTGCTCGGTCAGATCCGAGATCCGCTTGGTCAGCAGGGCGACCTGGGCCTCCGGCGAACCGGTGTCGGTCTCGTGCAGACCGTAGCTGGTCAGGATTTCTTTTTTCTGCTCGGCAGTAAGCGCCACGAAAGTAACTCCATCATTTCAGTCCCGCGAACATATTCTCGGCACAGCCACCGCGGACTGCAGCATGCACCGGATCGGAGCAGAGTTTAGCACCGCGGCGAGCCGCGAATTAAATCCCGCCTCAGTGTGAACTCAGAAGCGTGCGCGCCTTGTCGGCGTCCCGCTTCATCTCCGCGACCAGTTCTTCCACCCGGTCGAACTTTTCCATGCCCCGGATCCGGGACACGAAATCGACCGCGACGTGCTGACCGTACAGATCGGCCTCGGTATCGAGCACGAATGCCTCGACCGTGCGGGTCCGCCCGGAGAAGGTCGGGTTGGTACCCACCGACACCGCGGCCTGATACCGCTCACCGGGCGTCACCGTTCCCATCACCGGGCCGTGCCCCAGCACGGTGAACCAGGCGGCGTACACCCCGTCCGCCGGAATCGCCGAGAACATCGGTGGCGCCACGTTGGCCGTCGGGAACCCCAGTACCCGGCCGCGCCCGTCGCCGCGCACCACCACGCCTTCGACGCGGTGCGGACGGCCCAGCGCTTCGGCGGCCGCCACGACGTCACCGGCGTCGACGCAGGAACGGATGTATGTCGAGGAGAAGGTGACCCGCTCGTCGCGATGCTCGGCATCGAGCGATTCGGTCACCAACGACATGCTCTCGACCGCGAAGCCGAACCGCTCCCCTGCCTTGCGCAGCATCTCGACGTTCCCGGCGGCCTTCTTGCCGAAGGTGAAGTTCTCCCCGACCACCACTTCGAGCACGTGCAGGTCTTCGACCAACAACTCGTGGATGTAGCGCTCGGGCGTGAGCTTCATGAAATCCGAGGTGAACGGCATGACCAGGAACACGTCCACACCGAGTTCCTCGACCAGCTCGGCACGCCGGGTCAGCGTGGTCAGCTGTGCCGGATGACTGCCCGGAAACACCACCTCCATCGGATGGGGATCGAAGGTCATGAGAACCACCGGTACTCCGCGTGATCGGCCGGCTTTCACCGCATGGCTGATCAACTCTGCGTGTCCGCGGTGAACCCCGTCGAACACCCCGATGGTGACTACACACCTGCCCCAGTCCGTGGGGATCTCGTCCTGCCCACGCCAGCGCTGCACGCGATCAGCCTACGACCCGAACGCGACGCGGTCTGCTCTAGATCCCCCGATCAGGTGATGATTGCCTAAACTTTCCTACTGTGAGTCCAGACGGTAACCACCAAGACCTCTCCACGGTTGCCCAGGACTATCTGAAAGTCATCTGGACAGCCCAGGAGTGGTCTCGCGAAAAGGTCAGCACAAAACTGCTGGCCGAGCGGATCGGCGTGTCGGCATCCACGGCGTCCGAATCCATTCGCAAACTCGCCGACCAGGGCCTGGTCCACCACGAGAAGTACGGCGCGGTGACGCTGACCGATGCCGGCCGGCGCGCGGCGTTGGCGATGGTCCGCCGGCACCGGCTGATGGAGACGTTCCTGGTCCAGGAGCTGGGCTACGGCTGGGACGAGGTGCACGACGAGGCCGAGATCCTCGAGCACGCCGTGAGTGACCGGATGCTGGACCGGATCGACGCCAAGCTGGGCCACCCGACGCGCGATCCGCACGGAGATCCGATCCCGGCCGCCGATGGCCAGGTGCCCACCCCGCCGGCCCGCCAGCTCTCGGCGTGCCAGGACGGCGACGCCGGTACGGTGGCCCGCATCTCCGATGCCGATCCGGAGATGTTGCGGTATTTCGACAGCGTCGGGATCAGCCTCGATTCACGGGTCCGGGTGGTGGCGCGGCGCGATTTCGCCGGCGTCATCTCGGTGGCCATCGAGAACCCGGGAAATCCAGGTAGCGCCACCGCCACGGGAGACGACACCAGCGTCCAGGTCGAGCTGGGCAATCCGGCTGCCGAGGCAATCTGGGTCGTCGCGAGCTGATCTGCCGCTCCACGACACCGCGACCCTGACAGGTGTCTGGATCAGCGCGATTTTTACCCGTGTGCAACAGCCGATTCGACACCAAGATGTCCTGTTCGTGACTGTCTCTCTGCACTGGTTCCTACCCACCTACGGCGACAGCCGGCTCATCGTCGGCGGCGGCCACGGCACGCCCGCCGGTTCTGCCGGTGGTGACCGCGAGGCCTCGATCGACTACCTGGCGTCGATCGTCCGCTCGGCCGAGCGGTTCGGTTTCACCGGCGCGCTGATCCCGACGGGTGCCTGGTGCGAGGACGCCTTCATCACCGCGGCGCTGCTGGCCCGTGAGACGACGTCGCTGGCGTTCCTGGTCGCGTTCCGCCCAGGTCTGGTGAGCCCGACGTTGTCGGCTCAGATGGCTGCGACGTTCGCCCGGCACGCACCCGGCCGGATTCTGCTCAACGTCGTCGTCGGCGGCGAGGCGCACGAGCAGCGGGCCTTCGGCGACCACCTGGACAAGGACGCCCGGTATGCGCGTTGCGACGAGTTCCTCGACGTGGTGCGCCGGTTGTGGGCCGGCGAGACCGTGACCCACAAGGGTGAGTACATCGACGTCGAGGAGGCCTCGCTGGCCCTGCCCCCGACCCCGGTACCGCCGCTGTACTTCGGCGGCAGCTCGCAGGCGGCCGGACCGGTGGCGGCCCGGCACTCCGACGTCTACCTGACCTGGGGCGAGCCCCCGGCCGCGGTGCGGGAGAAGATCGAGTGGATCCGGGCGCTCGGTGAGGAGCAGGGACGCAAGCTGCGTTTCGGTATCCGCCTGCACACCATTTCGCGCGACACCTCCGAGGAGGCGTGGGCCCAGGCCGATCGGCTGGTCGCCGCCCTGGACGAGGAGACCGTCGCCGCCGCACAGGCCGGACTCGCGCGCAGCCAGTCCGAGGGCCAGAAACGCATGCGTGCCCTGCACGAGGGCAACCGCGCCAACGGCACCTGGAGCGACGCCCGCAGCCTGGAAATCGCCCCCAACCTGTGGTCGGGCGTCGGGCTGGTGCGCGGCGGGGCAGGCACCGCGCTGGTCGGGTCCCACACCGAGGTCGCCGACCGGATCGCCGAGTACGCCGAGATCGGTATCGACGAGTTCATCTTTTCCGGCTATCCGCATCTGGAGGAGCTGTTCTGGTTCGGCGAGGGCGTGGTGCCGATCCTGCGCGAGCGCGGGCTGTTCGGCGGAGGCGCACAAGCCGGTGCGCCCGCCTCGATCCCGTTCGTCGGTACACCGCGATGACCGATCTGGCCGGCGCTACCCGCATCTCCTCGGCCCGGGCCGCGCTAGCCGCCGCGGCGCAGCTGTCGAGTTCGTTCGCCGAGGAGGCCGGCGCCCGTGACGCGCACCGGGCCCTGCCGCACGAGCAGGTGCGGGCCCTCAAGGAATCGGGGCTGCTGGCCGTGACGGTGCCGGCCGAGTACGGCGGGCTCGACGTGCCCGTGTCGGTGCTCGCCGAGGTGCTGCGACTGATCGCGCACGGCGACCCGTCGATCGGCCAGATTCCGCATTCGCATTTCACGTTCCTGGAGGCTTTGCGTCTGCAGGGCACGCCGGAGCAGCAGGCGTACTTCTACGGCCTGGTGCTGGATGGGGCGCTGTTCGCCAATGCCCAGTCCGAACGGGGTCCTCATCCCGTCGACGTGGACACCACGACGCTCACCCCCTCGGGCCCGGGCTATGTACTCGACGGCCGCAAGTACTACTCGACGGGGGCGTTGTTCGCCGACTGGCTGATCGTGCGGGCGTCGCGCTCGGATGGCTCGGGGCTGGTGCCGACGGCCGCCACCCCCAAGGCAATCGCGTTCGTCCCACGCGATGCCCACGGGGTCGAAGTTGTCGACGACTGGGATGGCATGGGCCAGCGGACCACGGCCTCGGGCACCGTCACGCTCGATGCCGTCGAGGTGCCGGCGGAGCACGTCGTCGAGTTCAGCCCGATCTTCACGCGGCCCACGGTCTACGGGGCGCGGGCTCAGCTGCTGCACGCAGCTCTCGATGTGGGCATCGCGACGGCCGCGCTGGAGGAAGGGGTGCGTCAGGCGGCCAACGCCCGTCCGCATTTCGAGGCGTCGGTGTCCAGCGCCGTCGAAGACCCGACCCTCGTACAGGTCGCCGGTGAGCTGACGGTGACGGTGCGAGGCGCGCAAGCGTTACTCGCCGAGGCGGCCCTCCGGGTCGACGCGGCCCGGGCCGATCTCACCGAGGACAGCGCGGCGGCGGCCTCGATCGCGGTGGCGATCGCCAAGGTGGCCGCCGCCCGCGCCGCGGTGGAAGCGGGCAGCGCATTGTTCGAATTCGGCGGGACCCGCAGCGCGTCGGCGTCGGGCAACTTGTCGCGCTACTGGCGTGACGCGCGCACGCACACCTTGCACGACGCGACCCGCTGGAAGATCCGTCACATCGGCAACTACACGCTCTCCGGCACGAAACCGCCTCGCCACGGCCAGCTTTGAGGCCCTCAGATGTCGAGACGCCGGTGGTAGGCCGCCCGTGCTTCCGCGTCGACATGGGTGAATGCGGTGTCGAAATGGGCAGTGCGGGAGAGTCGGTGCCGCACGCTGTCGGGTAGGCCGGAGGCGACTTTGATCATCGCGCCCAGGGCCCGAGGTACCGCAACCGTGTTCTTGCGGCTTCCTACTGCGGAGACGATCGCAGCCGCGACATCCTCGGGTTCGACCTCAGCGATCGGCCGAATCCATTTCGGAGTGCTGTGCCCGGCAGACAGTTCGGTGTGCACCACGCCGGGCAGCACCGCGGTGACTCCGATTCCCGTAGCGGCCAGTTCGAGGTGCAGCGCCTCGGAGAACCCCACGACCGCGTGCTTGGTGGCGCAGTAGGTGGCCAATCCCGGAAAGGCGCTCACACCGGCCAGCGACGCCACGTTGACGATGTGACCACGGCGCCCGGCCATCCGGTTCGCAGCGAGCTTCGATCCGTAGAGGACACCACTCAGGTTGATCGCGACCATCCGGTCGGTCATGTCGTCGTCCTCCTGCGTGAACTCGCCGGTCGGCATGATGCCTGCGTTGTTCACCAGCGCGCCCAGTGGGCCGAGCCGTTCCTGGGTCGCGTCGAGAAACGACGAGAACGATGCCCGGTCGGTGACATCGAGCGGCAGCCCGCACACCACACCCCCGGTCGCCTCGACGAGTTCGCCCGCCGTCTTCTCGACCAACTCGGCGTCGATGTCGCCCAGTGCGACCCGCGCACCGGCGCGCAGAAACGCCGCCCCGGTCGCCCTGCCGATCCCCCGCGCACCGCCGGTGATCGCCACCACCTGTCCACTTCCGAATGGGGTCGTATTCATCGGAACTCCTTCCGCAACGCTCCTTTGAGGACTTTTCCGGTCTCGTTGCGCGGCAACGAGTCGACGAAGATCACGTCCCGGGGAACCTTGTGCCGGGCCAGCCCGGCACGGACATACGTCCTGACACCATCGGCATCCAGATCAGAATCCGGATTGCGAACCACGAAAGCTCGCAATCGTTTTCCGAAGTCATCGTCGTCCACGCCGAGGACACATGATTCGACCACCGCCGGGTGGTCGGCGAGCAGGTTCTCGACCTCGAGTGGGAAGACGTTCTCTCCCCCGGAGACGATCATGTCGTCGTCACGACCGTCGACGAACCACAACCCGTCGGCGGTGAAATGCCCGGTGTCCCCCGAGGACAACAGACCGTCGACGATCTCCTTGTGTCCACCGTCGGTGTACCCCGAGAAGCTCAGCCCGCTGGACACGAAAAGCGTTCCGCTACACCCGGGTTCGGTGATCCTGCGGCGTTGCTCGTCGTAGGCGGCCACGGCGCATCCGACCGGTGGACGTCCCACGGTGCCCGGGGCCGCCCGCAGTTCGCTGGGGGTGGCGACGGCTGCGACAGCGACTTCGGTCGACCCGTACAGGTTGTAGAGCACGTCGCCGAACACGTCTGCCGTGCGCCGGCAGAGGTCTGGCGAAAGCGCAGAACCGGCAGCGAACACCACCTCCAGCGAGGAGGTGTCATAGCGCCCGAGCACATCGGGACCCAGGTCGAGGATTCGCTGCAACATCGTCGGCACGACGATGAGCGCGCCCGCCCGGTGGTTCTCGATCGACGCAAGTGTGTCCTCGGGCTCGAATCGGCGGGACAACACGACGCGGTTGCCCAGTGCAAGTCCCAGCGAGCAGGTCGCCAGCCCAGTGGCATGGAACATCGGTGCCGCCACACAGTAGGCCCCGCCGGCCGGCCACGGGATCCGGTCGAGCAACTGGGCGGATTGCAACGGGCTGACCTTGTTTCGCGGTGCGCCCTTGGGCGTTCCGGTGGTACCGCTGGTCAACAAGACCATCCCACCGAGCCTGCCCGGCGCGGGCAACGGATCGGTCCACTCGTCCTGCGCGACGGTATCCAACGTGCTACGCGTCGTTGCGTCATCAGCCCATCCGACGATCTTCTCGATACCTGGCGGCAGCGCGTCGAGTAGTGCTGTGAACTCCTCATCGGCGACAACCGCCGAAACACTCTCCCGCGTACAGACGTCGGCCAGCTGCGGTGCTGCGAATCCGGTGTTGAGCAGTACCACTCTGGCGCCGATCTTGCCCGCCGCCGCCAGTGCGAGCATCAGTCCCCGGTGATTGCGTTCGAGGACGCCGACTACCGATCCCGCTTCGACTCCCTTGCGGGACAGTCCGCGGGCCAACGCATTCGACGTTCGTTCCAGATCGCGGAAGCTCAGGGTTCCGGCTTCGTCGACAAGTGCAGTCGTGTCGCCGTATCGCGCAGCGGCGTGGGTGATCAGGCCGCCGAACGACCCGTACTTGCGTAAGGCATGGGACGCACGGAGCGCTGCAAGGGGATCGCTCAGGTCGACCAGACCGCGACGCTGCAGAACTACAGCGGCCGCCACGACATCGCGCAGCTGATGCAGTACGCCCATCACGCGGCTACACCGATCTCTGTGATGATCCTAACCACGGCATCAGGATCGTCGAGTTGTGGACAATGACCCGATCGGGACAGCACGACGAGCTCACTTCCTGGAATCTGTTGGTGCAGTGTCTGACTGGCATTGACAGGAATGATCCGGTCACGCGCGCCGTGCACGACCACGGTGGGGCAGCCGACCCGGATACCGTGGTGACCACCCAGCGCCTCATGCGCATATTGGAAGGCATCCCGCCCCAACGCCGCGACATCGGACGCCCCCGACACCAAACCGGACCAATAGGCCACGACCTGAGGATCGGCGGTGATCCCTGGGCCGTACAGCACCCGCGGCACAGCGGTAACGGTGAGCCAGCGCAGCGTACGCGCCGGAACCGGGACGCGTGCCACGCATGACCAGAACCCTGCGGGGATGGAGCGCTTTCGGGCTAGTTTGGCGATCCAGTGGCGGGCATTGAGCGGATCGTTCAGCGCGACGACCGCCGTGACCAGGTCCGGATTTCGGGCCGCCGCACCGAGCGCCGTCGCCGCACCGAGCGAGTTTCCCACCAGGACGACGGGTCCGGTCTCGGCCAGAAGTGCGTCGGCGAAGGCATCGAACTGCGGCCGCAAGGGGCCGGCGCGGCGCGGATCCGCCTGGCCGAAGCCGGGCAGATCGACCGCGAGCGCCCTGTGTCCGAGCGCCTCCAAGCGCGTGAGCACCGCACGCCACGTGTCAGCACTGTCGGCGTAGCCGTGCAGCAGAACCACCGGGGTCCCGCTGCCCGGCACCGACAGCACTCTGGTGCCCACCCCGCCGAAGTGAGCGCGGTTTGCGGCGATCATCCCGCGAGCAGCCCCTTCGCGATGTGAGTCACCTGCACCTCGTTGCTGCCCGCGTAGATCATCAGCGACTTGGCGTCACGCGCAAGTTGCTCGACGCGGTATTCGGCCATGTAGCCGTTGCCGCCGAACAACTGAACGGCGTCCATGGCCACCTCCGTCGCGGCCTCCGACGAGTAGAGCTTGATCGCCGAGGCCTCCGAAAGCGTCGGAAGCGAGCCAGACTTCAGCCGTTCCAGCGTCTGGAACACCATGTTCTGCACATTGATCCGCGCGATCTCCATCTTGGCCAGCTTCAGCTGGATCAACTGGAACTCGGCGATCTTCTTACCCCACAACGTGCGGGTCTTCGCATAGTCCAGGCAGAGCCGGTGACACTCGTTGATGATGCCCAACGACATCAACGCCACCCCGACACGCTCCGCGGCGAAATTCGCTCGCGCACTGTCGCGTCCGTCGCCTCCGGAGTGAGATTCGGTCTCCCCCAACAAGCGATCGGGGCTGATCCGCACGTTGTCGAAGAACAACTCACCCGTGGGCGAGGACATCATGCCCATCTTCTTGAACGGCTTGCCCTGGGTCAGGCCGGGCATGCCGGAGTCCAGCACGAAGGTGAGCACCGGGCGGTCCCGCCGGTCAGTCCCGGCGTTGCCCTCGTCCAGCTTGGCGTAGACGATCAGCACATCGGCACAGGGGCCGTTGGTGATGAAGGTCTTCTGTCCGTTCAGGATGTAATCGGCACCGTCACGCTTGACGTAGGTCTTCATACCGCCGAACGCATCCGATCCCGCATCGGGTTCGGTGATCGCCCAGGCCGCAACCTTTTCCAGCGTCATCAGTTCCGGCAGCCACCGCTCCTTCTGAGCCAAGGTGCCACGGCTCATGATGGTCGCCGCTCCCAGCCCCAGACTGACCCCCACGGTGCTGAGCAGCCCGATACTGACCCCGGCCAGCTCTGCGACCATGACCGCAGCCATCGAGGCCTGTTCGCCGAGACCACTCATGCCGCCGGAGGACTGCCGGCGCTCGCCGACTCCGCGTTCGCGCTCCTTGTCGAGCATGGCCTTGACTGCCTCGGCCGTCATCACGTCGAGCCCGAACTCACTGAACAGCTTGCGGGCGAACGGGTACGGCGACAGCTCACCACTCTCCAGCCCGTCGAGATGCGGCCGGATCTCCTTGTCGATGAACTCGCGGACCGTGTCACGCATGATCACATCGGTGTCGGACCACTCGATCATGACGGCAGCCGTCCGGCGATGTCGTCGATCTGCCACAGACCGTCCGTCTCGATGGTCTCGACGTCGTGCCAGCCGGCCAACTGCGAGATCGCCCCGCCCTGAACGGCGTACACCCGACCAGTGACCGGACACTTCTCCGTCGCGAGGTAGGCGACGAGCGGTGAGATGTTGGCCGGGCTGAACAGGTCGGCCTCTCCCTCGTCCTCGGGTTCCGCCATCAGCGCGCCCATCCCGGGGGTCGCCAGGGTGAGTCGGGTCCGAGCGATCGGCGCGATCGCATTCACCCGGACGCCGTAGCGTTCCAACTCGTCGGCGGCTACCAGAGTCAGCGCGGCGATCGCCGCCTTGGCCGATCCGTAGTTCGCCTGTCCGGCGTTCGGGATCGTGGTCCCCGAGCCCGATGCGGTGTTGATCACCGCTGCGTTGGGCTGGTCGCCGGCCTTCGACTGGGCTTTCCAGTACTCGGCCGCGTGGCGCAGTACCGAGAAGTGCCCCTTGAGGTGAACGGCGATCACCGCGTCCCAGTCCGCCTCGGCCATCGTCGGGATGAATCCGTCTCGCAGTATTCCGGCGTTGTTGACGACGACGTCGAGCCGACCGAACTCGTCGATCGCCTGCTGTACCAAGGACTTCGCCCCATCCCAGGTGGCAACGTTCGCGGTATTGGCCACGGCCTTGCCGCCGGCAGCCTGGATCTCCGCGACCACGTCATGCGCCGGCCCGGCGTCTGTGCCCTCGCCGGCGTTGCTGCCGCCCAGATCGTTGACGACGACGCTGGCCCCTTCCGACGCGAACAGCAGGGCGTGTTCCCGCCCGATTCCGCGACCCGCGCCGGTGATGACCGCGACGCGTCCTTCCAATGCACCCATCTTGCTATGCCTCCTCGGCTATTTCGGCCAGGCCGTCGGTGATGACGAAATCGGAGCCCCTGGCGGTTTCGAATGCGTATGTCGTGACACCGTCGGACGACCCCTTCCACCAGATGCGGGTCTCTAGGTCGTCGCCGGGGAGCACCATCTTGGAGAACCGCACCGCAAATCGCTTGAGTCGGTTCACATCCGATCCCGCCACTTCGGTGAGCACGGCCCACGACGTGAACGCCATGGTGCAAAGGCCGTGCGCGATGATGCCGGGCAGACCGGCATCCCTCGCCACCTCCTCGTCGAGGTGAATGGGCATCGGGTCGCCCGAAGCCGGGCTGTACCGGAATGTCTGGTCATCATCGACGTGTTGGACGACGGTCGCTACCGGGGCGCCGGCACGCAACGTTTCGTCGAACCGGTGACTCGGGCTTAACTCCCCCATCGTCTTGCCGGCGTCGAAGCCCCGCACGAACGTGGTGACGTATTGTTCGTTGACGAGTTCGCCATCCTCCGTGCGGCATTCGAGGTAGATCGCTGCACGGGTTCCGTTCTCCAGGCCCTCGTAGCCGATCATCTTCCCGCGTGACACCAGCTTGTCGCCGGGCCGGATCGGCCGGTGGAAATGGAAGTCCTGTTCGCCGTGGACCACCCTTGGGATGAGTTCGACCGGCAACACGTCGACCGCGGGAACCAAAAGCGCCTCGAACACCGGAACGATCGCGAACACCGGAGGAGCGATGTCACCGGAGCGGTGCGCCGGGATCGGATCGTTGGTGGCCGCGGCATATTCGGCGAGACGTTCACTGGTGACCTCGAACCGCTCCTCGTCGGTCCAGGTGTTCAGCCCGCTGTCGTCGAATACCAGTTCTTCCTCGATCGCGGTCATGCCGCCGCCGATGCCAACGCGTCGAGCGCATCGAGGCTCTTGTCGAGTTGCTTGACACCGTCCTTCTCCACGGCCTTTGCCAGCGCACCCTTGACGAGCGCGCCTTCGAAGTCACCGCTGACGGTGAAGCGGGACCCGGTGCCGGTCGGGTCGATGGTGAACGCGAACTTCGCCTTCACGCCGGCCATACCGGCGCCGGAAAGCACGAGGCTGTTGGGTGCGTCGACGGATTCGATGGTCCAGTCGATCTTGTTCGCCATGCCCAGCATGACGATCTTGGCGCTGAGCTTCGCCCCGGCGGTCAACGTGGCCGGCGGCTCCTCGAGCCATTTGTCGTGGACGGTGAACCACTTGTCCCAGGTCTGCGGATCGGACACGGTCGCCCACAGTGCGTCCGGTCCAGCCGTCAGGTCACGGGTTGCTTCGATGTGTCCCATTGTTCGTTTCTCCTGTTTGTTGGGCGAGCAGACGTGTACGCACCCGACATGCCGTAGAACCGGGTGCTTTCACGTCTGCTCGCGGAGGAAATCTCTAGCGCTCGGCGCGCTGGTAAGCGGTCACGACGGCGGCGCCGCCGAGGCCGATGTTGTGTTGCAATGCGGCGGTGACGCCGTCGACCTGACGTTTGTCGGCGGTGCCGCGCAGTTGCCAGGTGAGTTCGGCGCATTGCGCCAGGCCGGTGGCACCGAGAGGATGGCCCTTCGAGATCAGCCCGCCGGACGGATTGACTACCCACCTCCCGCCATAGGTGGTGTCGCCGTTGTCGATCAGCTTCGGCGCCTCCCCCTCGCCACACAGACCCAACGCCTCGTACAGCAGCAGTTCGTTGGCGCTGAAGCAGTCGTGGAGTTCGATGACCTGAAAATCTTCGGGGCCAAGCCCTGACTCGTCGTAAACCTGCCGGGCGGCAGCGACATTCATGTGATGGCCGATCAATGCCTTACAGGTGCCGTCGAAGCTGTTCTCGAAATCGGTGGTCATTGCCTGACCGACGATCTCCACGGCCCGGGCGGACAGTCCGTGCTTGTCGACGAACTCCTCGCTGGCCAGGATCGCCGCTCCGGACCCATCAGAGGTCGGTGAGCACTGCAGCTTGGTCAGCGGGTCGTAGATCATCCGCGAACCGAGGATGTCGTCGAGGCTGTGCTCGTCCTGGAACTGGGCGTACGGGTTGTTCACGGAGTGCTTGTGGTTCTTGTGACCGATCTTGGCGAAATGCTCTGCGGTGGAACCGTATTGCTTCATATGTTCACGCCCGGCAGCGCCGAACATCCAGGGCGCCGGCGGAAACAACACTTCGGAGATCTCGGCCAGCGCCAGGAAATGCTTGGCCATCGGCTGTTCGCGATCGTCGTACGTCGACCCGAGGGAGCCAGGCTGCATCTTCTCGAAACCGAGCGCCAGCGCGCAGTCGGCCATGCCGCTCCGCACCGCCCGCGCCGCGAGATACAACGCGGTGGATCCAGTCGAACAGTTGTTGTTCACGTTGACGATCGGAAGACCTGTCATCCCGAGTTCGTAGACGGCCCGCTGCCCTGAGGTCGATTCCCCATAGACGTAGCCGACGTAGGCCTCCTGAATCTCGCGGTAGTCAATCCCCGCGTCCGCCAATGCTTTCGAGCCAGATTCGCGAGCCATATCCGGGTAATCCCACGCCGACCCGTCGTCGTTGGTCCGGTGGCCGGGCTTCTCGAACTTCGTCATCCCGACACCGATCACATACACCTTGTTGGGCATCAAACCCTCACTTTCTGTGCGATGTCAGAAACATACCAACTGGTTTGTATCTTAACAAGAGGGTCTGCTGGACCGTCCGAGGTTCACCAGAAGATGGCAGGTGGAGAGACCGAAGGCTCGTTACGAAGTGGAGTCTGCGGTCAGTTGTCGACGCTCAGGGTTTCGCCACCCAGAGCTTCGGTGAGCATGCCGCGCAACTGGACGCACACCCGGTCCCAGCGCTTCTTGGCGCGCTCCGGGTTGCGGTCGGCGAAACTGGACAACAGAATCCCCCGCAGTGCGTCCATGGCGGTATACGCCAGGTCTCGCAGTTCTTTTTGCGCAGCCCGGTCTGGCACCAGTTGCGCCAATGCTGCGATCAGCGCACCGTTGACGATCGGCTCGACGCGCTCGATCTGCGCCGCCAGCACCGCGTCGGTGCGAGCTGCCACCCAGAGTTCCAGCGTGGCAACGAAAATCGGACCTTGATGCGATTCCCAGAGGTAGTCCAGCATCGTCGACACCGCATCCGGACTGCCGGCCGCTCGCCCGAGATCACGAACCGCGGCCTGGACTCGCTGCTCGGCCAAGTGCTCGATCGCCGCCACCACCAGGTCTTCCTTGGACCGGAAGTGGTGCACCTGGGCGCCGCGCGTGACGCCCGCGACCTCTGCGACCCGCTGCGTGGTGGTGCCCGCGTACCCGTAGGTGACCAGGCACTCAACCGTGGCATCCAGCAGGCGCGTCCGCATCGCAGCGCTGCGCTCAGCCTGCGTGCGCCGCTTGGCCTGCCCGTTGACCACTGCTGACATCGCCCGAATCCTAGCCGACCAGGGTAATGGTCAGCATGGACCTAACATACCGACTTGATTGCATGTAGCGTCGCAACAGTCACCTACAGCGTCGCCGGCCGGAGCACCACGACGTTCTTGGTGCGCGACGTGCCGTCCTGCAGCAGTGCGATGACCCGCCCGTCGGGCGCGGTGGCAGCGTAGACCCCGTCGATCCCGGCGGGGGTCAGCGCCCGGCCGTGCCGCGTGTCCTCGGTTTCCGCGTCGGTCAGGTCGCGGCGCGGAAAACCGACCAGGCAGGCCTCGTCGAGCGAGTAGCTCAGCCGCGCCTCCTCTGCGAGCTCGTCCAGGGTGCGGGCCTCGTCGAGGCCGTACCGACCGACCTTGGTGCGCCGCAGGGCCGTCAGATGCCCACCAACACCCAGCGCCACACCGACATCGCGAGCCAGGGCGCGGATATAGGTGCCCGAGGAACAGTCCACCTCGACATCAACGTCGACGAAGTCGTCCACCCGCCGGACGGCGAGTACCTCGAACCGGCCGATGCGTACGGGCCGGGCGGCCAACTCGACAGTCTGCCCCTCACGCGCCAGCTTGTAGGCCCGCTGACCGCCGACCTTGATGGCGCTCACCGCCGAGGGCACCTGCTCGATGTCGCCGCGCAGCGTCGCGACGGCGGCTTCGATCTGCTCGTCGGTCACGCTCGCAGCTGAGACCGACTGCAGCACTTCACCTTCGGCATCTTCGGTCGTGGTGGTCTGTCCCAGCCGGATCGTTGCCGAATACGACTTGTCGGTAGCGGTGAGCAGGCCGAGGATCTTGGTGGCGCGTTCGATCCCCACCACCAGCACACCGGTCGCCATCGGGTCGAGCGTGCCGGCGTGACCGACCTTGCGGGTGCCGAACAGTCGCCGGCACCGACCCACCACGTCATGACTGGTCATTCCGGCCGGCTTGTCGACGATCACCAAACCGGGGTCCGGAACCGGTCGGCTCACAGCACGATCGCCGTCAACGTGACGCCGTCGCGCACCGACCAGCGGCCGTCGAGTGCGGTCAGCGGCGGCCCGTGTTCGGCGGCCGGGTCGATGAGGATCTGGGAGCGGAATGTTCCGGCGGTGCCCGACCCGTCCACCCCGAACGTGATGTGGGCATCTTCGAACCCGAGCCAGCGGTGGGTCAACGGGTACCACGCCTTGTAGGTAGCCTCCTTGGCGCAGAACAGGATTCGGTCCCAGTGCAAACCGTCGGGCAGCCCACCCAGCTCGGAGCGCTCCAACGGCAGGGAGATGGCGCCCAGCACCCCGTCGGGTAGCACGTCGTGCGGTTCGGCGTCGATGCCGACGGAGCGGACACCGCCGACCCGGCCGACCACCGCCCCGCGAAAGCCCTGACAGTGCGTCAGGCTACCGACGATGCCGTCGGGCCAGCACGGCTCGCCCTTGTCCCCCTTCAGGATCGGGACCGGACCCACGCCCAGCTCGCCCAACGCCTGGCGGGCGCAGTAGCGCACCGTGGTGAACTCGTTACGCCGCTTGGCCACCGCACGGGCCACCAGTTCCGCCTCCTCCGGAAGCGCCGTCAGACCCGGCGGGTCGTCGTACATCTCGGCCGCCGCGAGCTTGTCCGGCATATCAGGCAGCACCTGCCCCAACAACGTGCCGCTCATGCGCGCCTCGCCTTGATGCGCTCCTGCATCTGCTGTGCGTGGGCTCGCATCTCGGCCGTGATCTGGAAGTGTCCGCCGAACTCGTTGAGATACCCGGGCGTGTAGTTGGGGTCGGGCAGGATCTGGCGCAGCCAACGGAAGGGCTTGCGGCGACGCCACTCCCGCGGATAGCCGACCGAAACCTCTTCGAAGCGCACGTCGTCGTACCACGTGGTGCGTGGAATGTGCAGATGGCCGTATACCGAGCAGATCGCGTTGTAGCGGGTGTGCCAGTCCCTGGTGGCCGTCGTACCGCACCACAACGAGAACTCCGGATAGAACATCGCATCGCAGGGTTCTCGGACCATCGGAAAGTGGTTGACCTGAACCGTCGGGGTCATCCAGTCCAGGTCTTCGAGTCGCTTGCGGGTGGCCGCCACCCGTTCACGACACCAGGCGTCGCGGGGCGCGTAGGGCTCACTGGACAACAGGAACTCATCGGTGCCGACGACGTTCCGGTCCCGGGCGATGGCCAACCCCTCGGCCTTGTTCGAGGCTCCCTCGGGCAGGAAGGTGTAGTCGTAGAGCAGGAACATCGGCACGATCGTGGCCGGGCCGCCCTGTTCGGTCCACACCGGGAACGGGTGCTCGGGAGTGATGACACCCATCTGGTCGCACATGTCGACCAGATAGTCATAGCGGGACCGGCCGAAGATCTGCATCGGGTCCTTGTTCGTGGTCCACAGTTCGTGGTTGCCCGGAACCCAGATGACTTTTGCGAACCGCTTGCGCAGCAGGTCCAGAGCCCATCTGATCTCATCGGTGCGCTCCCCGACATCACCCGCGACGATCAGCCAGTCGTCCGGCGAGGCCGGATACAGCGACTCGGTCACCGGCTTGTTCCCGTTGTGACCGGTATGCAGGTCGCTGATCGCCCACAGAACCGGCTGCCGGTCCCTTGATTCGTGATCAATCATCACAGTTGCACCACCACAACGGACCAGCCTAACCGGGCGGCGCGACAGCAGGCCGTTGACAACTAGAACAGGTTCTCGTTTATGGTCGAGTCCGTCGCGACAGACCGCTACACTCCCCGCAAGCCGGGGAACGGTTTTGCCACCAAACTACGAGGGGGTGTGATGGCCGCCAAGTTGCGCCTACTTTCGGCTTCGACAGGGCTGGTTGCGGCGTTGGTTGCGGCGGTGCTCGTGGCGTGGCAGCCGAACCAGACCCAAGGCGCAGACTCGGGCCCGCTCCGACTCGACGTCACCGACCTCCCGATGACCAACGTGTCCACCACGATCAAGTGGCCGGTCGTCGAGACCACGGACCCCTCACCGTTCGATCCGTGCAATGACATCCCGTTCGACGCGGTCCAGCGGATCGGCCTGGCCTACACCCCGCCCGAGCCTGAGGACAGCCTGCGCTGCCACTACGACGCCGGCAATTACCAGATGGCCGTCGAGGCGTTCGTTTGGCGCACCTACGAGCAGACCATTCCGGCCGATGCGGTCGAGTTGGACGTGAACGGTCACCGCGCGGCGCAGTACTGGATCATGAAGCCGACCGACTGGAACGATCGGTGGTGGGTCACCTGCATGATCGCGTTCAAGACCAGTTACGGCCTCATCCAGCAGTCGCTGTTCTACTCGCCGGTCCACTCCCCGGATCGGCCGGACTGCCTGCAGGTCAACCTGCAGCGGGCCCACGAACTCGCGCCGTACTACAAGTTCTGAGCGCCGCCGAGTCCGAGCACCGCGGCGGCCGATCCGTAACCTGGTTGCGTGAGCAAGTTCCGCCGGTACGCCGGTAAGGCGGTCAGCAAAGTTCTGGGTCTGCCGCCGCACACGACCGACTTCACAGTGCAGCACGGGCTGCGGGTGCCGATGCGCGACGGGGTCGAGCTGATCGCCGATCACTACGCACCCGTCACCGACAGTCCCGCGGGCACTCTCCTGGTGCGCGGGCCCTACGGCCGACGCTTCCCGTTCTCACCCCTTTTCGCCCAGGTGTATGCGGCTCGCGGCTACCACGTGGTGCTGCAGAGTGTGCGCGGCACGTTCGGCTCAGGCGGGCAATTCACACCGATGGTCCACGAAATGGCCGACGGCGCCGACACCGTGGCTTGGCTGCGCGACCAGCCGTGGTTCACCGGCTCGTTCGCCACTGTGGGCCTGTCCTACCTCGGCTTCACCCAGTGGGCGCTGCTGGCCGATCCGCCGCCGGAGATGAAGGCCGCCGTCATCACCGTCGGCCCGCACGACTTCAGCGCATCCTCCTGGGGCACCGGATCGTTCTCCCTCAACGACTTCCTCGGCTGGAGTGCGATGGTCGCCCGCCAGGAGGAGCCCGGCGTGGTGCAGGCCCTGTCGCGGCAGCTGCGCGGGCCCGCCGAGCTCGCCAAGGCGACCGCCGGCCTACCCATGGGTGCAGCCGGCCGTCAGCTGCTGGGCACGGGCGCACCGTGGTACGAATCCTGGCTGGAGCATCCCGAACGCGACGATCCGTTCTGGGACCTGTTGCGGTTCGACGACGCATTGCAGCAGGCCGAGGTACCCATCCTGCTGCTCAGTGGATGGCAGGACCTGTTCCTGGACCAAACCTTGGAGCAGTACGAGCAGCTGCACCGGCGCGGTGTCCCGGTGGCATTGACGGTCGGTCCGTGGACTCACACACAGCTGATGACCAAGGGGCTCACCACCGTGGTCGGCGAATCGCTGGACTGGCTGGGCGCCCACCTGGCCGGCCACGGCGAGACCACCCGCAGCACCGTCCGGATCCATGTCAACGGGCGCGGCTGGGTGGAGCTGGCCGACTGGCCGCCGGCCATGCCGGAGCACGAGTTGTTCCTGCAGCCGACGGGTCGACTGACCGACAGCGCTCCGCCGGACACCGCCCCGCCGTCGGACGACAGCTCTTCGCGCGAGCGCTCATCGACGTTCACCTATGACCCCGCCGACCCCACGCCCACCGTCGGCGGCCGGCTGCTAGCCGCGGCCGGCGGATACCGCGACGACACTCGACTGGCCCGGCGCGACGATGTGCTGACGTTCACCGGCGATCCGCTTCCTGCCGATCTGTATGTGGCCGGAAACCCGGTCGTCGAGCTGGCACACAGCTGCGACAACCCACATCACGACATCTTCGTGCGGATCAGTGAGGTGGACGCAAAAGGCCGGTCCCGCAACGTGTCCGATGGTTTCCTCCGGTTGAATGATCACACCGGACCGGTTCGGCTCGAGCTCGACGCCGTCGCGCACCGCTTCCCCGCGGGGTCACGGATCCGACTGCTGATCGCCGGCGGCTCACATCCACGCTTCGCCCGTAACCTGGGCACCGCCGAGCCGCCGATCTCCGGTTCCCAGCTGGTGCCGGCCACCCATACCGTGCATCACGGTCAGGGCGGGGTGTCGCGGGTGGTGTTGCCTGCCGGCCCGGTGCCGCCCTCAGCCGACTGAGGTTCGCACCCGCTCAGCGACATCACGCAACATCGCGTCGTCGTGCACCGGCGGGCCCCAGTCCGCCTGCAGCGCAAGGTCGACCCAGCTCTTGCATCCGGCGAACTCGGGGGTGCGGGTCAGCTGAATCGGCGTGCGCAACGGGGCCACCTGGACGACCAGGACGGTCAGGCGGTGTTTGGGGCGGAAATCGAGGCGGTCGGCCCGCACCGATTCGGCGGTCCAGATGTGCAGGTCGGCCAGGTCGTCGATCGACTCGGGACGGTTGACCTCCACAGCGGCAACAACTTTCGCTCCAGCTCGAACCGTCACGGTGTCCTGGGTGCTGTCGGCGGACGCCTCAGCGAGCAGGTCATGGTGTTCGAGGCGCACCCGTTCGGCGTGGCTGTGCGCGATCGTCGGGAACAGCACGAATTCCGGTGCGGCGACCGAGAACCGCTTTTCGTGGATGCCACCCTTGCGCAGCAGCACGGTCTGTCGACCGTCGAGCAGCGCGTGCACGGCCGCGCTCCACTCCTTGAGCGCAGGAGTCGGCCTCACTGTGCGGCCAGGCGGGCTCGCACCTCTGGACGACGTAGAGGCGGGACGGTTTTCGGCGGCTGCCGACGCGGGGCGAGTCCGTCGAGCAGCCTGGTGGTCGTGGCGGTGACCTCGGCGACGGCGGCCTCGAAGGCCTCGACGTTGGCCCCGGTCGGTCGGGTGATGCCGCTGACCTTGCGCACATACTGGCGCGCCGCGGCTTCGATCTCTTCGTCAGTGGCGGCGGGCTCCAGCCCACGCAGCTCCGTGATATTGCGGCACATGACCCCACGATAGGTTGATCGCATGAGTGATGACGTCCTGCTGATCGAGACCACCGACCGAGTCCGCACCCTGACGCTGAACCGGCCCCAGTCCCGCAACGCCCTGTCGTCGCGACTGCGCACCGAGTTCTACCAGGCGTTGCGCGACGCGCAGGCCGACGAGGGTGTCGACGTGGTGATCCTCACCGGTGCCGATCCGGTGTTCTGCGCAGGCCTGGACCTCAAGGAACTCGGCGACACCACCGAGCTGCCCGACATCTCCCCCAAGTGGCCGGCGATGACCAAGCCGGTGATCGGCGCGATCAACGGCGCCGCGGTCACCGGTGGGCTGGAGCTGGCGCTGTACTGCGACATCCTGATCGCCTCCGAGCAGGCCCGATTCGCCGACACCCACGCGCGGGTCGGGCTGTTGCCGACCTGGGGCCTGAGCGTGCGCCTGCCGCAGAAAGTCGGGGTGGGCATGGCCCGGCGGATGAGCCTGACCGGTGACTATCTCTCGGCCACCGACGCATTGCGGGCCGGGCTGGTCACCGAGGTGGTCCCCCACGACGAGCTGCTGCCAACGGCTCGCAAGGTGGCCGCCTCGATCGTCGCCAACAATCAAGCCGCGGTCCGGGCGCTACTGGCCTCTTACCACCGCATCGACGAATCCCAGACCAATCAAGGGCTGTGGATCGAAGCGGCCTCCGCCCGCGCCTGGATGGCAACGGCGTCCGGCGACGACATCGCGGCCAGCCGCAGCTCCGTGATCGAGCGGGGACGCGCGCAGGTGCGCTGACGCGCTTTGTCACGCTGGAGTGGCGGTCGAGCTCGAGTGCCACTCCAGCGTGACAAAGCGGGCGTTCTCCAGGGATTCTCGGGTGAGGGTCAGTCCACGAGCCACCCGGCCTGGTCGCTGGCGAGTTCCTCGACGCTCATCCCATCGACGAGCCGGTCCAGCGCGCCGATCATGGTGTCGCATTCGCGCGCCGGGTGGTCTTTCGGGCAACGCAACGCATGAATCAGAAACTGTTGCGCCCCTTGCGCTTGCGCTATCACCCGATCCAGCGCGGCGATCTGCTCGCGCACCGTCTCGCGCCACTGTTCACTCGGCGCGTCGAGCACCGCGGCCGCGGTGTCGAGGGGAAGACCCAACCGGTTCACAATCTTGAGCAACGCGAGCCGGCGCAGCTCCTCGGGCCCGTACATCCGCTTGCCGGCCTGCCGCTGTCGAGGGGACACCAAGCCGCGTTCGTCGTAGTACCGCAACGCCGACGGGCTCATCTGCAACCTCGCCGCGGCCTCTCCGATCGGGATCAGGTCCATGCCGCCATTTGACTTCAACCCACCTTGAACCGGCAAGGTCTACCTATGAACGCCGCGCGTGCGATCAATCACCATGCCGACCACCCCGGGTTCGCGGGGGTCACCGGGGTGTTGTGCGGGCTGGCCTTCCTCCTGGTGGGCCGGGCGAAGGCCCGGTTGGTCGCTGATGTCGCGCAACTCTCGTCGGCAGACCATGTCGTGGATGTGGGCTGCGGACCGGGCACCGCCGCCCGAGTGGCCGCCCGCCGCGGGGCGCAAGTGACCGGCGTCGACCCCTCGTCCACCATGGTGCGCATCGCGCGGCTGGTCACGCCGAAACGCGCGCCCATCACCTGGCGCGAGGGCACCGCAGAAGCACTGCCCGTGCCGGGCAGTTCTGCCACGGTGGTGTGGGCACTGGCCACCGTGCACCACTGGCAGGACGTCGACAAGGCAGTTGCCGAGGCCCACCGCGTGCTGGTTCCGGGTGGAAGGTTGATCGCGATCGAGCGTCAATCACCCGATGACGCCACCGGATTGGCCAGCCACGGCTGGACACGACAGCAGGCCGAGGCGTTTGCGACGCTGTGCCGTGGCATCGGATTCGATGAGGTGTCAGTGGCCGAGCACGGCGCGGGAAAGGGAGCAGTCTGGGTGGTCAGCGGTAAGCGGCAGTAGCCCCATGCACGAGCGTGCGCAAAATGCCTGTGCTGAGCGGCGTGTCGGGGTGCAGACACGCTCACTCGCGGTGCAACTGCAACTAAGCGGTCCCGGGCACCATCCAGCGCCCTGAGAACGCCCGCCAGCCGACGAAGATCAGCCTCAGCACCATGAACGTGCTCAGCCCCGACCAGATACCGAACAGGCCCCAGCCGTAGATGAGCGACAACCAGATCAGCGGCAGGAACCCGACCAGCGCGCTGGCCAGGGTCGCGTTGCGCATGAATTTGGCGTCGCCGGCGCCCAGAAGCACACCGTCGAGGGCGAAGACGATTCCCGCCACCGGCAATTGGGCCACCAGGAACCACCACGGCACCCTGATCGCCGCCAGCACCGATTGATCATCGGTGAACACGGGCGGCAGCACCGAGGAGCCGACGGCGAACACCAGGGCCAGCACCACACCGGCCATCGTGGAGAACAGCGTCACCCGCCAGGCCACGCTCTTGGCATGCGCAAGTTGACCCGCGCCCAACGCCGCGCCGACGAGCGACTGCGCGGCGATGGCGAGCGAATCCAGCACCAGTGCAAGGAAACTCCAGACCTGCAGGACAACCTGATGGGCCGCCACGGCCGCGGCACCGAACCGGGCAGCGACGGCTCCGGCCGACAGAAAGCAGGCCTGGAACGCCATCGACCGCAACAGCAGATCCCGGCCCATGGTCAACTGGGCCCGCAGTACCGCGGGCTGAATCCGTAGCGCCACCTTCTCACTCAACAGGGCCCGCAGGAACAACAGCGCCGCCACCCACTGCCCCACCAGGTTGGCCACCGCAGATCCGGCCAGCTCCAGCCGGGGCAGGCCCAGCCAGCCGTAGACCAGCGGCGGGCAGAGCACCGCCGACACAGCGAACCCGAACACCACGTAGCGCAGCGGCCGGACCGTGTCCTGTACCCCGCGCATCCAGCCATTGCCTGCCAGCGACACCAGGATCGCCGGGGCGGCCAGGATGGCGATCCGCAGCCACGGCAGTGCGGCGTCGGCGATGTCGGAGCGTCCCGCGATCGCCGACAGCAGCGGCACCGCCGCCGCCTGTACCACCGCGATGATCAGGAGGCCCAGTCCGAGGGCCAACCAGGTGGCCTGCACACCTTCGCCGACGGCGGACTGCCGGTCACCCGCCCCGAACATGCGGGCCGAGCGTGCCGTGGTGCCGTAGGACAGGAACGTGCCCTGCGAGTTGACCAGGCCGAGGATCAGGCCGCCGATCGCCAGGCCGGCCAGGCTGAGCGCGCCCAGCCGCCCGACGATGGCGATGTCGAAGAGCAGGTAGATCGGCTCGGCGGCCAGCACACCGAGTGCCGGAAACGCCAGGCCGGCGATCCGGCGGGTGGTGGCCGGCGTGACGGGAATATCGCCTTCGGGTTCAACCATGCGCCCGCCCGGGAGAGGCGTGCCGCACGCAGTCAGGCAAGAGCTTGCGCAAGCGCCTGCACGACGTCATCGGCGGGCCCGGCGGCCGAGTACCCGGCCGCGTGCGGGTGACCGCCGCCACCGAATGAGCTGGCGACCGTGGCCAGGTTCAGCGACTTCGCCCGCATCGACACCGACCAGTGTTGCGGCTCAATCTCTTTGAACACCGCGGCAACCTCTGCCTGTTGGGTGGTGCGCACGATGTCGACGATGCTTTCCACTTCCTCGGGCCGGGCGCTGGACCATTCGTCATGCGGCACAACGGCGTACACGAGTCCGCGGCCACCGACAGCAGCCGGGAGCAGCCGCGCCGAAGCCAGCACCCGCGACAGCATCGGCAACCATGCAAACGGATGCGTGTCGAGGAGAGCGCGACTGATCGAAGCGTTGTCCACTCCGAGTTCGACCAACCGGGCCGCCAACCGGTGCGCCCGCGCGGTCGCCCAGCGGAACGAGCCGGTGTCGGTGGTCAGCCCGGCGTACAGACAGTGCGCCACCCGCTTGTCGATGGGCTTGTCCCAGGCGTCGAGAAGTTCGGCCACCAGCATCGTGGTGGAATCCGCCGTCGGGTCGACGTAGTTGGCGGTGCCGAACAACTGATTGGACGCATGGTGATCGATCACCAGGACCTCACGGCCGGGGCCGGCCAGTCCCGCCAGTGCACCAAGCCGATTGACGCTCGGGATGTCCACTGTGACAACCAGATCAGCGTCATCCCGGATGGCGCTCGGCGAGACCATCAGATGCCCGCCCGGCAGGGTCTGCAGGGATTCGGGCAGCTGGTCGGGAGCCGCGAAGGCCACCTCGACCTGTTTGCCGGCGTCGTCGAGCACCTGTGCGAGGGCCAGCCCGGCGCCGATGGTGTCGGCATCGGGATAGACATGGCACACCACACTGATGCTCGCCGCGCCGGAGAGAAGGTCGGCTGCCGCACGCGCGTCGACACGCTGACCGGAAGGGCACCCGTTGGGTGCCCCCGAATGAGCAGTTTCAGTCATCCGTTCGATCGCGGTCACCGGCATCCTCTGTGTCTGCCCCGTCGGCAAGCCCATCAGTGTCCTCCGCCCCGTTCACACGGTACGGGTCTTCGTCGCCGGCATGCTTGGCGCCCTGCCTGACTCTCGCCACTTCCTCATCGGCAGCCCGCGCCCGGGCCAGCAGCTCCTCCATCCGGTGCGCCGCGTCGGGCACGGTGTCGCGGACGAACGCCAGGGTCGGGGTGAATCGCACCCCGGTCCCGGCGCCCACCTTTGTCCGCAATACGCCCTTGGCACTTTCCAGCGCCGCGGCCACGCCGGCATAGTCCGGTTCCTCATCGAGACTGGTCCCGATGACCGTGTAGTACAGCGTGGCGTCGTGCAGATCACCGGTCATCTTGGCATCGGTGATCGTCACGCCGTTGAGCCGCGGATCCTTGATCTCGTACTCGATCGCCGAGGCGACGATGGTGGAGATCCGCTTGGCCAGCCGCTTGGCCCGTGCCGGATCAGCCATACCCTACGTCCGAACCTTCTCGACGAGTTCGTACGTCTCGACGACGTCGCCTTCCTTGATGTCGTTGTAGGTCAGCGTCAGACCGCACTCGTAACCCTCGCGGACCTCGGTGGCATCGTCCTTCTCGCGCTTGAGCGAGGACACCGTGAGGTTCTGCGCGACCACCGTGTTGTCACGCAGCAGCCGTGCCTTGGCGTTGCGACGCATGATGCCCGAGGTGACCAGGCAGCCGGCGATGTTGCCGACCTTCGACGACCGGAAGATCGCCCGGATCTCGGCGCGGCCGAGTTCCTTCTCCTCGTAGACCGGCTTGAGCATGCCCTTGAGGGCCTTCTCGATCTCGTCGATGGCCTGGTAGATCACCGAGTAGTACCGGATCTCCACACCCTCGCGGTTGGCCAGCTCGGTCGCCTTGCCTTCGGCACGGACGTTGAACCCGATGATGATCGCGTCCGAGGCAGAAGCCAGGTTGACGTTGGTCTCGGTGACACCACCGACACCGCGGTCGATGACCCGCAGCTCCACTTCGTCGTCGATCTCGATGCCCATCAGCGCTTCCTCGAGGGCTTCGACCGTACCGGCGTTGTCGCCCTTGAGGATCAGGTTCAGCTGGCTGGTTTCCTTCAGTGCCGAATCCAGGTCTTCCAGGCTGATCCGCTTGCGGCTGCGTGCGGCCAGCGCGTTGCGCTTGCGCGCGCTGCGCCGGTCGGCGATCTGGCGGGCGATGCGGTCCTCGTCGACAACCAGGAAGTTGTCACCGGCACCGGGCACCGACGTGAAGCCGATGACCTGGACCGGACGCGAGGGCAGCGCCTCTTCGACGTCGTCGCCGTGCTCGTCGACCATCCGGCGGACGCGGCCATAGGCATCGCCGGCCACCACCGAGTCGCCGACACGCAGGGTGCCGCGCTGGATGAGCACCGTGGCCACCGGACCGCGACCGCGGTCCAGGTGCGCCTCGATCGCCACACCCTGGGCCTCCATGTCGGGGTTGGCCCGCAGGTCCAGGGCCGCGTCGGCGGTCAGTACGACCGCTTCCAGCAGCGCCTGGATGTTGGTGCCCTGCTTGGCCGAGATGTCGACGAACATGGTGTCGCCGCCGTAGTCCTCGGCCACCAGGTTGTACTCGGTGAGCTGCGCCCGGATCTTGGCCGGGTCGGCGCCTTCCTTGTCGATCTTGTTGACCGCCACCACGATCGGGACATCAGCGGCCTGCGCGTGGTTGATGGCCTCCACCGTCTGCGGCATGACGCCGTCGTCGGCCGCGACCACGAGGATCGCGATGTCGGTCGCCTTGGCACCACGGGCACGCATGGCGGTGAACGCCTCGTGACCGGGGGTGTCGATGAAGGTGATCGGCCGGACGTTGCCGTCCAGATCGACCTCGACCTGGTAGGCGCCGATGTGCTGGGTGATGCCGCCGGCCTCGCCCTCGCGGACGGTGGCGTTGCGGATGGTGTCCAGCAGTCGGGTCTTGCCGTGGTCGACGTGACCCATGACGGTGACCACAGGCGGGCGGAACTCGAGGTCGTCCTCGTCGCCCTCGTCCTCGCCGTAGGTGAGGTCGAAGGACTGCAGCAGTTCGCGGTCCTCGTCCTCGGGCGAGACGACCTGCACCTTGAAGTTCATCTCGCTGCCGAGCAGCTCCAGGGTGTCGTCACCGACCGACTGGGTCGCGGTGACCATCTCACCGAGGTTGAACAGCGCCTGGACCAGCGCGGCCGGGTTGGCGTCGATCTTCTCGGCGAAGTCGCTCAGCGATGCGCCGCGGGCGAGCCGGATGGTCTCGCCGTTGCCCTTGGGCAACCGCACACCACCGACGACCGGCGCCTGCATGTTCTCGTATTCGGCGCGTTTCGCCCGCTTCGACTTACGGCCGCGCTTCGGGGCACCGCCGGGACGACCGAACGCACCGGCTGCGCCACCGCGCTGACCGGGACGACCGCCGCCACCACCACCGGGGCGGCCGCGGAAACCGCCGCCACCACCTGCGGGTGCGCCACCGCCACCACCGGCACCGCCGCCGCGGTAGTTACCGCCGCCACCGCCACCGGGACGAGCACCCTGACCGGCACCGCCGGGACGGGGGCCGCCACCGGGACGCGGGCCGGGACGTGGGCCACCACGTCCGGGAGCACCGGCACCGGCCGGACGCGGCGGCATGTTGCCGGGCGACGGACGCGGGCCACCACCGGGACGCGGGGCACCGGGACGCGGCTGCGGCCGCGGGATGGGCCGCTCGACCGGCTGCTGC
This sequence comes from Mycobacterium shunyiense, assembly GCF_058270035.1. Classification (NCBI taxonomy): domain Bacteria; kingdom Bacillati; phylum Actinomycetota; class Actinomycetes; order Mycobacteriales; family Mycobacteriaceae; genus Mycobacterium; species Mycobacterium shunyiense. The sequence continues at coordinate 102,296 of NZ_JBZDPT010000034.1, forward strand.
GAAGAGAAGGGGTTGTTGCCGACCCGCGGGGCCCGCGGGGCCGGCTTCGGGGCACCCGACGCCGGACCCGGACGCGGGCCGGGGGTGGCACCGGGAGTGGGCCGCGGACCGGGCGTGGCGCCCGGAGTGGGCGCTGCCGGGGCGCTGGGCGCAGCAGCGGCCGGCGCACTGGGCGCGGCCGGAGGCTGCGGGGCAGCCGGCTTGGGTGCGGCAGGACGGGCCGGAGCGACCGGGGCCGCCTCGGCTGCCGGAGCCTGGGGTTCGACCGCCGGGGCCACGGGGGCCGCGGGCTTGGCCGGTGACGGCTTGGCCGCCGTCGCGGGGCTGGGAGCCGGAGCGCCGGGCTTGGGTGCCGCGGACGCTGCAGCGTTGCCCTGCGGGCGGGGCTTGTCTTCGGGCTTCTTGCCGCCGGCCTTGGTGCCGAACGACTCGCGCAAACGACGCGCGACCGGCGGCTCCACAGTGGAGGACGCCGACTTGACGAACTCGCCCTGCTCCTTGAGCTTGGCTAAGAGTTCCTTGCTGGTGACACCGAGTTCCTTCGCCAACTCGTGTACACGGGCCTTACCTGCTGCCACTACATCTCCTCGTCTGGAGGCAACAGCGGTGGTAGGCGCCGCGCCTCGGGTTTAGCTATGACGCATGGTCATCGGGACTTCACGGTGTGCTCATGTTCTTCGCTACCTGTTCTGTTGCCGGGGTGGCGGGCCCGTCGAGGTCGAACTTCTCGACGTACTCGATCACCGCGGATGTATCCGGTGAACCGGTGAGTCGCAACGCTCGGACGAAGGCTCGTCGCTTCACTGCCATCTGTGCGCACTGCTGGTCGGGGTGCAGCCACGCACCACGCCCAGGCAGACTCGCCGCGGGGTCAACGGTTACGGAACTCGTCCCGTTCCCGTCGGTCACCGCAACCACTCGGAGCAACTCGGCGGCCAACTCTCGCTTCCGACACCCTATGCAGGTCCGCACTGGTCCGACAGAGGTGTCGGAGGTGCTTCGTTGCGTCAGAGCCGGAGTCTCGCGCTGGATCACGGCTGAGTCTACCGCCCCGGGGCCCGTGCTCCGAAACGCCGGTCACTACTGTCAGTCGTGTACCGCCCCGGGACGCACATCCTGCTCCGGTTGCGGCGCCGCATCGCTGCGGATATCGATCCGCCAGCCGGTCAGCCGGGCCGCCAACCTGGCATTTTGTCCTTCTTTGCCGATCGCCAGTGAAAGCTGGAAGTCCGGCACGATCACCCGTGCCGCCCGCGCGGCCTCATCGATCACCGACACGGACACGACTTTTGCCGGTGACAGGGCGTTGGCGACGAATCGGGCGGCGTCCTCGTCGTAGTCGATGATGTCGATCTTCTCGCCGGACAGTTCGCTCATCACATTGCGCACCCGCTGCCCCATCGGGCCGATACAGGCACCCTTGGCGTTCAGTCCGGGGACCCGCGAGGCCACGGCGATCTTGGACCGGTGCCCGGCCTCCCGGGCGACCGCCACGATCTCCACCGATCCGTCGGCGATCTCGGGTACCTCCAAGGAGAACAGCTTGCGGACCAGGTTCGGGTGGGTCCGGGACAGCGTGATCAACGGCTCGCGGGCGCCTCGGGTGACGCCGACGACGTAGCAGCGCAACCGGTCGCCGTGCTCGTAGCGCTCCCCCGGCACCTGCTCGGCGCTGGGGATCACGCCTTCCGAGCCCTTGGTCTCGCTGCCGATCCGGACCACGACCAGCCCGCGGGCGTTGGCGCGCGCGTCGCGCTGGATGACTCCGGCCACGATGTCGCCCTCGTGGGCTGCGAACTCCCCGTAGGTCTTCTCGTTCTCCGCGTCGCGCAGCCGCTGCAGGATCACCTGGCGGGCCGTCGTCGCGGCGATCCGCCCGAATCCTTCGGGTGTGTCATCCCATTCGTGCAGGACGTTGCCGTCGGCGTCGGTCTGACGGGCGATCACCTTGACCACGCCGGTCTTCCGGTCGATGTCGATGTGCGCGTCGGGCTCATGACCCTCGGTATGGCGATACGCGGTGAGCAACGCCGATTTGATGGTCTCCACGACCACGTCGACAGTGATGCCCTTGTCGGCTTCGATGGCATGCAGCGCCGCCATGTCGATGTTCATTCGCCGGCCCCCTTCCCAGTTTCTCCCGACAGTTCCAATTCGCGTCGGTTCGGAGGTGAAAACTCCACTTGGACAACAGCTTTGGCGATATCAGTCAGAGCGATCTCACGGATGGCCAGTTCGCGACCTTCCGGCACCACGACTTTCAGGACCGTGCCGTCGGTTTCCCCGAGCCTGCCGGTGAACACCGAACCGTCGGCCAGCGTGAGCTCGGCCTTGCGCCCGCGGGCGCGGCGGAAGTGCTTGGCCTTGGTGAGGGGCCGATCCACACCCGGCGAGGTGACGTCGAGCACATACGGCGTGTCGCCCGGTGCAACCTGGTCGAGCAACTCAGAAGCCGTCCGCGACAGCGCCGCCAGCGAATCGAGATCGAGACCTTCGTCGCCGTCGGCGATCACGGTGATGCGGGGCGGCCGGGTCGACGCGTCGACCACGACATCGTCGATTTCATAGCCTGCGCGTGCGAACTCGCCATCGAGCAGCTCGATCACCTGCGTCTGCGACGGCAAATCCGCAGACCGCAACTTTGGATCCGGTGCCACGGCGAGCTCCTCATCTTGAATTGTCTCCGACACAAAGTCTCAGGGCCAGCCACCTGGATCGGCCCCGGAATTGCCTATCCACGATACGCCAGGCCCCCGGCAGCAACCGCCAATCGCAGTTCGGTGCGTGGCGAATGTCGTCGCGCCCGGGCCGGCCGGCCAGTCAGCGCCGCGTCAGGCGGGTGTCTGAGCAATGGCAGGATGTTCACCGTGCCGAGCGCCCATGCAGACATCAGCCGGCGACGCGTACTGCTCTCGGCCGCGGCCCTTGCCCTGCTGGGCGCCACCGCCGCATGCAGTACGACGCCCCCTCAACCCGAAGTGGACGACCTGACCGCGCAGTTGGACCGGGCGCGCGCCGACAGTGCGCTGGCCGCCGACGCGGCCGCCGCCCAGCCTGCCCAGGCACCGGTGACCCGGGCGCTAAATGCGGTGGCGACCGATCGCAGCGCGCACGCCAAAGCCCTGGCCGACGAGTTGACCCGGATGACGGGTTCCACCCCGGCGAACACCACCACTGCCACCACCAAGAGCACAGCCAAGGCTGCTCCGGGTACCGGGGCAGACCCGTCGGCGCCCAGCGTCGATGACGTCGTCGATGCGCTCAGAGAGTCCGCCGACCGGGCCGCCGGCCTGGCCCGCAGATTGTCCGGCTATCGCGCCGGACTGCTCGGATCCATCGCGGCCTCGTGCACGGCCGGCCACACCGTCGCGCTGGGAGGTGCACAGTGACCTCACCGGGACCACGATCGACCACCTCGCCCACCCGGCCGACGACCGCCGCCGATGCCGCACTGTTCGACGCCGTGGCCGTCGAGCATGGGGTCATCTACGGTTACGGGCTGGTCTCTGCTCATTCGACGGCCGAGGACAACGCGCTGGTCGCCACGGCGATGGCCGAACATCGGGCGCGTCGCGAGGAGGCCATGGCCAGGCTCGAAGCCCGTTCGGTCACCCCGCCGCTGCCCGCGGCCGGATATCAGTTGCCTGCGCCGGTCACCGATCCGGCCGACGCGGCCAACCTCGCGATCCGGATGGAGGAGGACTCCTCGGTGGCCTGGCGTGCGGTGCTCGAGCAGGCCGTCAGTGACGACGACCGCACGTTCGCGGTGGCCGCGCTGACCCAGACTGCCGTCACGGCGGCCAGGTGGCGAGCCATCGTCAACGCCTGGCCGGTGACGGTCGCTTTCCCCGGCGGCGGCGAATAACCCGCGAGCAGACGCTCAGGTACCCGGTAACGCGTTCTCCGGGGTACCGCCACGTCTGCTCGCGCTGGATCAGCCGGCGGTGAGGGCCGCCGAGATCTCGGCCGCCGCATCGTCGACGGCGATCTCGCGGTTCTCACCGGTGAACCGGTTGCGCAGCTCCACCACACCGTCGGAGAAGCCGCGTCCGACAACGACGATCCACGGCATACCCAGCAACTCGGCGTCCTTGAATTTCACGCCGGGTGAGGCCTTGCGGTCGTCGAACAGCACCTCGTGGCCCAGCCGGTCCAGCGCGGCGACCAGTTCGGTCGCCCCGGTCCGTGCGGCGTCGTCCTTGTTGGCCACGACCACGTGCACATCAAAAGGTGCGACGGCGCTGGGCCAGCGCAGGCCGAGTTCGTCGTGCTGCTGCTCGGCGATCACCGCGACCATGCGGGAAACCCCGATGCCGTAGGAGCCCATCGTGAGCCGTACCGGCTTGCCGTCCTCGCCGAGCACGTCGGCGGTGAAGGCCTCCGCGTACTTGCGGCCCAGCTGGAAAATGTGACCGATCTCGATGCCCCGCGCCGAGGCGAGCACGCCGGCGCCGTCCGGCGACGGGTCGCCTTCGCGGACCTCGGCGGCCTCGATGGTGCCGTCGGGAGTGAAGTCACGGCCTGCGACCAGGCCGACGACGTGCCTGTTAGGCGCGTCGGCACCGGTGATCCACGCTGTGCCGTCCACCACGCGCGGATCGACGAGGTAGCGAACCCCGTTGTCCAGCAAGGCCTTCGGTCCGACGTAGCCCTTGACCAGGAACGGGTTCTTGGCGAAATCCGCGTCGTCGAGCAGGGCGAACTCGGCGGGTTCCAGCGCAGCGCCGAGGCGTTTCTCGTCGACCTCGCGGTCCCCCGGCACACCGACCGCCAGCAGCTCCCACTCGCCGCCGGGCTCGCGGGTCTTGAGCAGGACGTTCTTCAGGGTATCGGCGGCGGTGACCTCGCGATCAGAGAACTGTTCCAGGCCAGCCGAATTGGCCCAGTCCACCAGTGTCGCGATGGTGGGGGTGTCCGGGGTGTCGTGAACCTGCGCGGCGGCCTGCCCGTCGATCGGCAGCGGCGCCGGTGCCCGGGTGATCACCGCCTCCACATTGGCGGCGTAGCCGGAATCCAGGCAACGCACGAAGGTGTCCTCACCGACCTCACTCTCGGCCAGGAACTCCTCGGAGGCACTGCCGCCCATCGCGCCCGAGACCGCCGACACGATCACGTAGCGCACACCCAGGCGGCCGAAGATCTTCTGGTACGCCTCACGGTGCGCGTGGTACGCGTTCTTCAGGCCGTCGTCGTCGACGTCGAACGAGTACGAGTCCTTCATCACGAACTCACGGCCGCGCAGAATGCCGGCCCTCGGACGCGCCTCGTCGCGGTACTTGGTTTGGACCTGGTACAGGATCACCGGGAAGTCCTTGTAGGAGGAGTACTCCCCCTTGACTGTCAGCGTGAAGATCTCCTCGTGCGTCGGCCCGAGCAGGTAGTCGTTGCCCCGCCGGTCCTGCAGCCGGAACAGGGTGTCGCCGTACTCGGTCCACCGGTTGGTGGTCTCGTAGGCGCCGCGGGGCAGCAGTGCAGGCAGCAGGATCTCCTGGCCACCGATCGCGTTCATCTCTTCCCGCACGATGTTCTCGATCCGGCGCAGCACCCGCAGGCCCAGCGGCAGCCAGCTGTAGATGCCGGGGCCGACCGGCCGGACATAGCCGGCGCGGATGAGCAGCTTGTGGCTGGGCACCTCGGCATCAGCGGGGTCGTCGCGCAGGGTTCTCAGGAACAGCTCGGACATGCGGGTGATCACAGGCGACAACCTTAAGGCGTGTCTTCAGTCACGGCCCTGCCAGGTACAGATGCAGGCTTCGTTGCCCTCGGTGTCGGCCAGCACCCAAAAGCGCGGGGCGACCCGGTCACTGAGCAATATGCCGCCTGCGGCCAGCGCCGCGTCGACGCGGGCCTGCGCCGCGTCGTGGGGAACGTCGATGTCGAGGTGGATCCGGTTACGTTGGGCCCGAGGCGCATCCATCTGCTGAAACCAGATGGCCGGGCCACGGCCGAAGGGATCCACGAGTCCGGCGTTGAGATCTGATACGCCCGGTTCAGCTGGGGTTTCGTCTATATAACCCGTGACGGCCTTCCAGAACGGGCGGACCGCACCGATGTCGAGGGCGTCGATCGCGATCTCGATCGCCTGGACGGCCACACGACCGGTGGTCGTTTCGAAGCCGTGCCCGGCCAGCGCCTGGGACACCTCACGGGCGAGTTCCAGATCCCGCTCGGTCACCGCGTGGGCGTCGCGCGTGCGCAGCCTCAGCACCGCCCGGTCACCGCGGATGTCGACGGAGAGGTGTTGTGACGCATCCGCGCCGGCCGCGTGCACGACGTGGCCGGCCGCTGAGGCGGCGTCGCCCATCGACGGGGCCAGGACCTCGGTGTAGACGGCTCCCAGCACCAGGCGCCAGCCCAGCGGGCCGACGGCGTCCGAGATCTCCCGGCGGTTCATCGGCGTCAGCCTAACTCCGCGACCGGGACGAGGTCAGTCGACTTCGAGCTCTCCGGCGTCGATGGCTTCCTTGACGTCCTGGGCGTGGGCCACCTGCTTGGAGGTGTAGCCGATGAACAATGCCGCGACACCGACCAGGACCGCGACCGCGGCCACCCACAGCAATCCGTACGTGTAGCCCGCGTCGAGCGCCGCCAGTTGCGGTTCGTTCATGTCCTTGACCGGACCGGTGATGCCGCCCAGGTAAAGGGTGCGCGAGGTGATGACCGCCTGGATGATGGCCAGCACGAGCGGGCCGCCCAGGTTCTGCAGCATCAGCGCGATGGCCGACGCCGGACCGATACGGTCAATGTCGACACCGGCGATCGCCGAGAGCGTCAGCGGCACCACGATCATGCCGATACCGATACCGCCGATGGTGATCGGCAGCACCAGGTTCGGGAAGTACGGAATGCCGGCGTGCAGCGTCGAGCCGTAGAGCATGGCCCCGAGCACCAGGATCCCGCCCGCGATCACCACGATGCGCGGCTGGAAGAACCGCACGATCTGGGACGAGGCCCCGAGGCCGATGCCCATGCCGATCACGAACGGAATGAAGCCGACGCCGGCGTGCAGGGCGCTGTAGCCCAGGATGTCCTGCACGTAGAGACCGATCAGCACGGTCAGGGTGAACAGCACACCGCCGGCCAGGAAGATCGCCGCGAACGTGGCGACCCGGTTGCGTTCGTGGAACAGGTCGAACGGCACCACCGGGTTCTCGGCGCTGCGCTCGGCAATGAGGAAGGCAATGCCGAAGACGGCTGCCGCGGCACCGGAGCCGAGCGTGATCGGGGACAACCAGCCGCTCTCCGGGCCCTGGGTGAAGGCGAACACCGCGGCCGTACAGGCCAGCGTGGCCAGCAGCGCGCCGGCGGCATCCAACTTCATCCGCTCGCGATGCGTTTCCTGCAGCGAGGTACGGGCCAGGTACAGCATCACCAGACCGATGGGCACGTTGACCAGGAAGGCCCACCGCCAGGACACCTCGGTGAGAGCTCCGCCGACCACCAGGCCCATCACCGAACCGACTGCGGTCATGGCTCCGAACACCGCGGTGGCAGCGTTGCGGGCCGGGCCTTTGGGGAACGTCGTCGCGACGAGCGCGAGCCCTGTTGGTGCCGCGATGGCGGCGCCGACGCCCTGAAGCAGCCGGGCGACGACCAGGGTGGCCTCATTCCAGGCGATGCCGCACAGGATCGAGGCGATGATGAACAACCCGACGCCCACGATGAAGGTGCGCTTGCGGCCGATCGTGTCGCCGAGCCGTCCGCCCAGGAGCATCAGGCCGCCGAAGGTCAGGACGTAGGCGGTGATGACCCAGCTGCGCCCGGCGTCGGACAGGCCGAGTTCGTCCTGGATCCGCGGCAACGCGACGATCGCGACCGTGCTGTCCATCGTGGCGAGCAGCTGCATGCCACCGATTGCGATCACCGCGGAAAGGAAGCCCCAGGACGGGAACCAGGACGGGAGGCGGGCGGCGAGGCCCTGGCGCTCGGCGTCGTTGAGTGCCGTCATAACGCGTCACCTTACCGGAATCTTAAGAATCCTTTAACCGGCGAAGGCCGCCACAGGTCCGATCACGATGATCGCCGGAGGTCGAATGCCGTCCGCACGAATCCGCTCGGGCGCGTCGCCGAGTGTCGCCAGCAGGGTGCGCTGCGCGAGGGTGGTGCCGTGTTGCACCACGAGGACCGGCGTATCCGCAGGTCGGCCCCCGTCCAGGAGCGCCTTGGTGAACAGCTCGATGCGTTCGACGGCCATCAGCAGCACGATGGTGCCGGTCATCGCCGCCAGCGCATTCCAATTGACTAACGATTCGGGGTGGCCAGGCGCAACATGGCCGCTGACCACCACGAACTCGTGGGTCATGCCGCGGTGGGTGACCGGAACCCCGGCCAGTGCGGGTACCGATATGGCACTCGTCACACCGGGAACGACGGTCACCGGGATGCCGGCCTCGGTGCACGCCAGGACCTCTTCATATCCGCGGGCGAAGACGAACGGGTCACCGCCTTTGAGCCGGACGACGAATTTTCCGTCGCGGGCCCGGTCCACGAGTACCTGGTTGATCGCCTCCTGCGCCATCGCCCGGCCGTACGGGATTTTGGCCGCGTCGATCACCTCGACGTGAGGTCCGAGTTCGGCGAGCAACTCCTGGGGCGCCAGCCGGTCTGCGACCACCACATCTGCGCGGGCCAGCAGGCGGCGTCCGCGCACGGTGATCAACTCGGGATCGCCGGGGCCGCCGCCGACGAGAGCCACCCCACGGGGCGCCTCCCCCGGCTCGTCACCGGCGTCTGCGGTGAGCAGGCCGCGCTGTAGCGCTTCGTGGATGGCGGTGCGGATGGCCGCCGAACGGCGGTGCTCCCCGCCGGCGAGGACGCCCACCGACAGGCCGTCGGAGTCGAACGTTGCGGGGGTCACGGCGGATCCCTCGCGCGCCACGTCGGCGCGGACGCAGAAGATGCGCCGCTCGTCGGCTTCGGCGGCGATGGCGGCGTTGACCTCGGAGTCGTCCGTGGCCGCAAGCACATACCAGGCGCCGTCGAGATCCCCGGCGCGGAAGTCGCGCAGTTGCAGGGTGATCCCCGGGTCGTCGTGCGACAGCGCCTCCACCGCGGGGCTGGCCGCCCGTGCAATCACATGTACGTCGGCGCCATGGGCGATCAGCAGGGGCAGCCGACGTTGCGCGACGGTTCCGCCGCCGACAACGACGACCTTCTTGCCCGACAGGCGCAGGCCGACGAGGTAGGCATTCTCGGTCACCCGCCGAGCTTAGTGGTTGCTGCCACCCGACCGTTGTGTCGGCACCGCCGACGCCACGAAGCGGGTGATGGCCTCCGGATGTGCCGCGGGGTGGGTGTGGAGATATCCGGCATGCACACCGCGCTGCACGGCACCGTCCCGCCGGCCCGCCTGGCCGGGCCCGGCGAACGCCCAGGCGGGCGATGGTTGTTCGACGAATTCGACGGCAGTCCGGTGGAATTCGTGACCGGTGACCCGATCGCCTGCCGCGTGCATGCTGGAGTCCACGACCGCCACCGCGTCGCGGTAGCCCAGCGTGAGGCGTTCGGTGAACCGCGCCGAACCGGCCAGCACACCGCACATCGGCACCCCGTCGAGATCGTCGACCAGATACGTCAGACCTGCGCACTCGGCATGCACCGGGGCTCCGCTGGCAGCAAGGCGGCGGATCTGCTGGCGGACAACATCGTTGGCCGACAGTTCGGCCGTGAACTGCTCGGGAAACCCGCCGGGCAGCACCAGCGCATCCGCACCGGCGGGCAGCGGTTCGGACAGGGGGTCGAACTCGGCGACCTGCGCCCCGGCCCCCTGCAGCAGCTCGGCATGCTCGGCATAGCTGAAGCTGAAGGCCTTGCCGGCCGCCAGGGCGACCGTGACGTTGGTCACCGACTCGGCGACGGGGCTCCACGGCTCGGCGGTGACGTGCGCGCTAGCTGCGGATGCCAGGGCCCCGAGATCCACGTGCCGGGCCACCAGGGCGGTCATTGCGGCCACCGCGTCACGGGCCTGCCGGCCGTGCTCGACGGCGGTGATGAGACCGAGATGTCTTGATGGGACCGTTAACTCGTCACTCCGCGGAATCGCACCGAGGACCTGCACCCCCGCGTGTTCACAGGCCTGGCGCAGCACCGCCTCGTGCCGGTCGGAACCCACCCGGTTGAGGACCACCCCGGCGATCCGCACCGCCGGGTCGAAGGTGACGAAGCCGTGGATCAGGGCCGCGACGCTGTGACTCTGCCCACGGGCATCGACCACCAGCACCACCGGGGCACCCAGCAGGCCGGCCACCTGGGCCGCCGAACCCCGCGGGATACCGGTCATCTGCCCCTCGATGCGACCGTCGAACAGGCCCATCACGCCTTCGACCACCGCGATGTCGGCGCCGGCGCAGCCGTGCCGGTACAGCGGTCCGATCAGATCCTCACCGACGAGCACCGGATCCAGGTTGCGGCCCGGGCGGCCGGCGGCCAGGGCATGGTAACCGGGATCGATGAAGTCCGGACCCACCTTGAACGGCGCCACCGTGTGACCGGCCTGGCGCAGCGCACCGACCAAACCCGTTGCCACCGTGGTCTTCCCGCTGCCCGAGGCCGGAGCAGCGATCACCACTGCCGGGGTGGTTTTCATTTCTTCCGGCGAGCAGACGCTTGGGTACCTCGCAACGGCCGTTTCCGGGCACCTACGCGTCTGCTCGCGCGAACGAGGGCGACCACGCCTACCATTCGATGCCCTTCTGGCCTTTGCGGCCGGCATCCATCGGATGCTTGATCTTCGTCATCTCCGTCACCAGGTCCGCGGCGTCGATCAGGGCCTGCGGGGCATCGCGGCCCGTGATCACCACATGCTGGCTACCCGGGCGGGCATTCAGCACCTCAACTACTTCGTCTACGGCAACCCAGCCCCATTTGAGCGGATAGGTGAACTCGTCGAGCACATAGAACTGATGACGCTCCTCCGCCAGCCGACGTTTGATCTCGGCCCAACCGTCGGCGGCCGCCGCGGCATGGTCGACATCACTGCCGTGCTTGCGGGTCCAGGACCAGCCCGAGCCCATCTTGTGCCATTCGACCGGCCCGCCGGCCCCGTGCTCGTCGTGCAGCCGACCGAGCTGACCGAACACGGCCTCCTCGCCGACCTTCCACTTCGCGCTCTTGACGAACTGGAACACCGCGACCGAAAAGCCCTGGTTCCAGGCCCGCAGCGCCATGCCGAAGGCCGCGGTGGACTTGCCCTTCCCCGGCCCGGTGTGCACGGCGAGCAGCGGCGCGTTGCGTCGGGCCTTGGTGGTGAGGCCGTCGTCGGGCACCGTCAGCGGCTGTCCCTGTGGCATGGGCGGTCCTTTCTGCGCAGAGTATGAGGCCGCGTCAGGCGGCAGTCTGGTGCTGGACGAGCCGGGTCAGTTCGGCCGCGCGCAACTGCTCGAGCCGGACTGCCGGCGACCCCAGCTGCTCAGCCAGTTGCCCGGCCAATCCCAGTCGCACAAAAGATGTTTCACAATCCACCACCACGGCGGCAGCGCCCTCGGCCACCAGCGCGGCCGCGGCCTGCCGGGTACGGCCCAGCGGATCGGGGCCGCCGGTGGCGCGGCCGTCGGTGAGCACCACCACCAGGCTGCGCCGGGCCCGATCACGGGCCTTCTCCCGGATCACCAGATCGCGGGCCGCCAGCAGCCCCTGGGCCAGCGGAGTCTTGCCCCCGGTATCGAACCGGGCCAGCCGGCGGCCGGCGATGTGCACCGAGGTGGTGGGCGGCAGCAGCACCCGAGCGTCCTGTTGACGGAACGTGATCACCGCGACCTTGTCCCGACGTTGGTAGGCGTCGCGCAGGAGCGACAGCGTCGCGCCGGTGACCGCCGACATCCGGTCGCGGGCGGCCATGGACCCGGAGGCGTCGACGACGAAGATCACCAGATTGCCTTCGCGGCCTTCCCGTACCGCACGCCGGATGTCCTCGGGGCGGGGCCGCGGCAGTCCCGCACCCTGTTGGCGGCCTGCGGTGGCGAGCAAGGTGGCGAACATGTGCAGCCCGTGCCCGCTGCCGGGTTCCGCGGTGGCCGCGATGGGGGTGCCGGTGCGGTTGCGGGCCCTCGAACGGCGGCCGGGCGCGCCCTCGCCGACTCCGGGCACCACCAGCGCCTTGGTCCGGAACACCGCCGACGGCGGGGCGCTCGGGCGGTTCGCCGATGTTTTCGAGTTGCGTGGCGTCGAATTCCCCTGTGCCGGCTGCCCGTCCGCGCCGGAGTCGACGCCTCCGCCGGGCGGATCGAAGTCTGGATCGAAATCGGGGTCAGGCTCGGCGTCATTGCCCGACTGGGCGGCCGACTCCCCCGCCTGCTGCATGGCCTCTTCGAGACGTTCGGGGTCCAGGCCCGGGTCGTCGAACGGATCACGCCGGCGCCGGTGCGGCAACGCCAGTTCGGCGGCCACTCGGATGTCCTCTTCGGCGACCATGGTGGCACCGCGCCAGGCAGCGTGAGCGACGGCGGTGCGTGCCACCACCAGATCGGCACGCATCCCGTCGACGTCGAATGCCGCGCACAGCGCCGCGATGCGCCGCAATTCGGTGTCGGGCAGTTCGACCGAGCCGATCGCCGCGCGGGCGGCGGCGATCCGGTCGGCCAGCTCCGCATCGGCGCCCGCGTGGCGCTCGACGAAGGCCCGCGGGTCGGCTTCGAACGCCATGCGGGCGCGGATCACCTCGACGCGGACGTCGACATCGCGTGAGGCGGCGACGTCGACGGTCAGACCGAACCGGTCCAGCAGCTGCGGGCGCAGCTCCCCCTCTTCGGGGTTCATGGTGCCGATCAGGACGAACCGGGACTCGTGCGAGTGCGAAATCCCTTCGCGTTCAACGTGAACCCGTCCCATGGCGGCGGCATCGAGCAGCACGTCGACCAGGTGGTCGTGCAGCAGGTTGACCTCGTCGACGTAGAGGACGCCACCGTGGGCGCGGGCCAGCAGGCCCGGCGAGAACGCGTGCTCGCCGTCGCGGAGCACCTTCTGCAGATCCAGCGATCCGACCACCCGGTCCTCGGTGGCGCCGATCGGCAATTCCACCAGGCGCGCGTCGTCGTCGACCGCGGACAGCACCGCAGCCAGGCCGCGGACCGCGGTGGATTTCGCCGTCCCCTTCTCACCGCGGATCAGCACGCCGCCGATCTCGGGATGAACCGCGCACAGCAGCAGGGCCAGGCGCAGCCGGTCCTGCCCCACCAGTGCGCTGAACGGGTAGGTGTGGGTCTCGGCCGTCATCAGGAGGACTCGCTCTCGGTCATGTCGGCTCCTCGCGCAAGCGCTCGTCGGTCATGTCGGCTCCTCGCGCAAGCGCTCGTCGGTCCGGAACCCGGCCCGCACCATCGGCACGTGCGGGATTCCGTCATCAAGGAATTCGTCGCCGTCACGGACGAATCCGTGCCGGCCGTACATGTCGATCAGGTAGGTCTGGGCATTGATGTGGCACGGGTAGTCGCCGACTTCGGCCAGCGCGGCCTGCATGAGCCGGGTCGTGTGGCCGCTACCCCGGGCACTGCGTTTGGTGCACACCCGGCCGATCCGGAATGCCTTCTCGCCGCCGGGATGCTCCTCCATCAACCGCAGCGTCGAAATGACTTCTCCGTCCGGGCTTTCCAGCCAGAAGTGGCGGGTCTCGGCGAGCAGATCCCGGCCGTCGAGCTCAGGGTAGGGCGTGGCCTGCTCCACCACGAACACCTCGACACGGAGCTTGAGCAGCTCGTAAAGTGTTGGTACGTCTAGGTCTTTGGCCCAACTGCGGCGTAGTGCGACCGTCATCCGCCCGCCCCGGTCACGCAGTCACAGGGACGTCCAGCTGCAGCGCCTTGGTGCCCCACGCCCACACTTCCTCGAACAGGCCGGGTTCGGTGGACAGCTTGGTACCGAGGGAAGGCACCATCTCCTTGAGCTTCGGCAACCAGCTCTGGTACCGATCGGTGAAGCAGCGCTCCAGCACGTCGAGCATGGCCGGCACGGCGGTGGACGCGCCCGGCGAGGCGCCGAGCAGGCCGGCGATGCTGCCGTCGGCGGCGGTCAGCACGGTGGTGCCGAACTCCAGCACACCACCCGCACCCTTGCGCCGGATGACCTGCACGCGCTGTCCGGCGATGTCGAGCTCCCAATCGGAATCGACTGCGCTGGGCGCGAATTCGCGCAAGGTGTCGACCCGTGCGGCCTCACTCAGCAGCAGCTGGCCGACCAGGTAGTTGACCAGCCCCATCTCGGTGAGCCCGACGCCGAGCATCGACATGATGTTGTTGGGCTTGACCGACAACGGCAGGTCGGTGAACTTGCCCTGCTTGAGGAACTTCGGCGTCCAACCGGCGAACGGACCGAACAGCAGCCACGACTTGCCGTTGATCACGCGGGTGTCCAGGTGCGGCACCGACATCGGCGGGGCGCCCAGGGGCGGCAGCCCGTACACCTTTGCCTGGTGGCCTGCGGTCAGCGCCTGGTTGTTGGTCCGCAGGAACGCGCCGCCGACCGGGAATCCGCCGAAGCCCTTGGCCTCGGGGATGCCGGACTTCTGCAGCAGCGGTAGCGCGCCACCACCGGCGCCGACGAACACGAACTTCGCATTGAACTTGCGCTTGAGACCGGTGCGCCGGTTGGTCACCTTGAGCGTCCAGGTCCCGTCCGATTCCTTGCGCAGGTTGCGGACCTCATGGCCGAACAGGGTGTCCATCCCACGCTGCGCGGTGAAGCCGATGAGCTGGCGCGAGAGTGCGCCGAAGTCGACGTCGGTGCCGTGCTGCGACCAGTTCAGCCCGACCGGATCGGAGAAATCGCGCTTGGCGGCCATGAACGGCAGCCGGCGCGCGAACTCGTCCTTGTCGTCGATGAATTCCATCGACGCGAACAGCGGGTTACCGACGAGGGCCTGATGCCGGCGCTTGAGGTAGTCGACGTTGCCTGCGCCGTGCACGAAACTGACGTGCGGGATCGGGTTGAGGAAGCCGCGCACGTCGGGCAGCACGCCGTTCTCGGCCGCGTAGGCCCAGAACTGCCGCGACACCTGGAACTGCTCGTTGACGTTGATGGCCTTGGTGGTGTCGATTGAGCCATCGGACAGCTCGGGCGTGTAGTTCAGCTCACACAGCGCCGAGTGCCCGGTACCTGCGTTGTTCCACGGATCGCTGCTCTCGGCGGCAGCGCCGTCGAGCCGCTCGATCATGGTGATGGACCAGTCCGGCTCCAGCAGACGGATCAGAGCGCCGAGGGTTGCGCTCATGATGCCGGCCCCAACCAGCACGACGTCTGTCTTCACGGTCGTACCCACGTTTGCCTCAGACACCCTGATCGCTCGTCCTTTGTTGTTGCGCGGCCCGTCGACATGGACGGCTTTTGTTATGCCCAGGTTATCGCGCGACGAATCCCAGTTGGCCAGGCATGGTAGTGCGATCCGTCACCCGTCAGGCCTTCTCAACCCGACATCGGCCGCCGGGCACCCCTGGATCTGGCGGGTGGCCCGGCAACTCTGCAGGTCCCCGGTCCGGCAAACGGACTCTCCGCCGTCGTTACGACACCCGTTTCCGGCGCGCGGCTAGGGTGGAACCGTGACGTCACGGGAGCCCTCTTGGGAGCCGGATGTATTGCCGGGGTTCTGGCAACAGACCATCGATGCAGGACCTGATCCCGATGGCGAAGGCGACCTGGTCGCCACGCTGGTTCGCCGCGGCCCGGCCGCCACGGCGAGCGGGTCCGCCCGCCCCGGCCACGCGGTGCTGGCACTGCACGGCTACACCGACTACTTCTTCCACACCGAACTGGCGGATCGATTCGCCGAGCGCGGCTTCGCGTTCTACGCGCTGGATCTCCCCAAGTGCGGACGCTCCCGACACGAGGGGCAGACCGCGCATTTCACCACCGATCTGGCGCGGTACGACGACGAGCTTCAGCGCGCGCTGGAGGTGATCGCGGCCGACACCGACAACGCCACGGTGTGCCTGTACGGGCATTCGGCGGGAGGGCTGATCCTCACGTTGTTCGCCGATCGTCTGCGTCGCAGCCGCCGGCTCGCTCCGTTGCACGTCGGCGGACTGATCCTGAACAGCCCGTTCTTCGACCTGCACGGCCCGGCGATCCTGCGCACCGCACCCACATCGGCCGCGCTGATCGCCCTGGCCCGGCTGCGCAAGCTGTCGGTGATCCGCAGACCCACCGAAGGTGGGTACGGCACAACACTTCACCGCGACTACGGCGGCGATTTCGACTACAACCTCGACTGGAAACCGTTGGGAGGCTTCCCTGTCACCCTCGGGTGGATCAATGCGATCCGCCGCGGACAGGCCCGCTTACACCGCGGCCTGGACGTCGGCGTACCGAACCTGATCCTGCGTTCGGACCGGAGTGTCACCGAAACTTCCGATCCGTCCGCGATGCAGCGCGGCGATGCGGTACTCGATGTTCGCCAGATCGCACGGTGGTCGGGTTGCGTGGGTAACCACACCACAGTCGCACCGATCACCGACGCCAAGCACGACGTGTTCCTGTCGATGGCCGACGCCCGCACGGCGGCCTACGGTGAGCTCGACCGCTGGCTGGACTACTACCTGAGCCTGCAAACGCGGCCGAGCACAACATCTTCCGGATAGGGAGCGCACATGGAGCATTACGATCTGACGATCATCGGTACCGGCTCGGGCAACAGCATTCTCGACGAGCGCTATGCCGGCAAGAAGGTCGCGATCTGCGAGCAGGGCACGTTCGGCGGCACCTGCCTGAACGTCGGCTGCATCCCCACCAAGATGTTCGTCTACGCCGCTGACGTCGCGGACACGATCAAGGACAGCGCCAAGTACGGCATCGATTCCCACATCGACAAGGTGCGCTGGCCCGACGTCGTCGCGCGGGTGTTCGGCCGGATCGACCCGATCGCCGCCGGCGGCGAGGACTATCGCCGCAACGACCCCCACATCACGGTGTACGGCAGCCACACCCGCTTCGGGCCCAAGACCGCCGATGGCCGCTACACGCTGCGCACCGAGGCCGGTGACGAATTCAGCAGCGACCAGGTGGTCATCGCGGCCGGGTCCCGCGCCTACGTCCCGCCGGCCATCATGGACTGCGGCGTCACGTACTACACCAGCGACGACATCATGCGTATCCCCGAGCTGCCCGAACACCTGGTGATCGTCGGCGGCGGATTCGTCGCCGCCGAGTTCGCCCATGTGTTCTCGGCGCTGGGCGTGCGGGTCACCATCGTGGTGCGTGGCGACTGCCTTCTCAGCCATTGCGACGAGACGATCTGCCGGGAATTCAGCGCGCTGGCCGCGGAGAAGTGGGACTTCCGGACCCACGAGAACGTGGTCGGTTCTCATCAGGACGGCGACAAGATCGTCCTCGAACTCGACGACGGCAAGACGCTGCCCGCCGACATGCTGCTGGTGGCCACCGGACGCGTCCCCAACGGGGACCTGCTCGATGCCGACCTCGCCGGGGTCGAGGTCGACGAGGACGGCCTGGTGATCGTGGACGAATACCAACGCACAACGGCGCGTGGCATTTTCGCACTCGGTGACGTGTCCTCGGACTATCAGCTCAAACACGTGGCCAACCATGAGTCCCGGGTGGTCAGGGAGAACCTGCTGCGCGAGTGGGATGACACCGGCGCGATGGTGCGCAGCGACCACCGATTCGTACCGTCCGCGGTATTCACCGACCCACAGATCGCCACGGTCGGATTGACCGAGGAGCAGGCCCGCGACGAGGGCTACGACTATGTCACCAAGATCCAGGGCTACGGCGACACCGCGTACGGCTGGGCGATGGAGGACACCACCGGCATTGCCAAGCTGATCGGCGACCGTGCCACCGGCAAGCTACTGGGCGCCCACATCATGGGCTATCAGGCGTCCTCGATCATCCAGCCGCTGATCCAGGCGATGAGCTTCGGGCAGACCGCCGAAGAGGTGGCCCGGGGCCAGTACTGGATTCACCCGGCGCTGCCCGAGGTGATCGAGAACGCCTTGCTGGGCCTGATCGATTAGGCCCGTGCAGCCCAGCGCTGCTCGATCCGGCCGAACCGCCAGATTCCGAGGGCGACAAGCCAGCTCAGTACGAACAACCCGACGATCGCGAACCCGACGAACTCCAGATCGGCCGAACCGATGAATGCCAGCGGACCCGTGGTGATGCCCAGGCGCTCGACCAGGAGACCGGCCAGAACGATGACGCCGACCACCAGTGCCACGATGACCGACAGCACGGTGACAGTCAGGTTGTAATAGACCTTGCGGACCGGCTGCAGGAACGCCCAGCCGTAGGCCCGCGCCATGAAGATTCCGTCCAGGCTGTCGAACAGGCTCATCCCTGCCGCGAAGAGCACCGGAAGCACGAGAATGGCGTACCAGGGCAAGGTGAATGCGGCCGCACCCGCCGCCAGCACCAGAAGCGCCACCTGGGTGGCGGTGTCGAAGCCAAGGCCCATCAGGAAGCCGACCGGGTACAGGTGCCACGGCTTGCTCACCCGTCGCATGACCCGGCCGAGCAGGCGGGCCAGGAAGCCTCGGTGGTGAAGTTGACGTTCGAGCTCGGCTTCGTCGAACTGTCCGCTACGCATGGCGCGGAAGATCTTGGCGATACCGACCACGGCGAACAGATTCGTCAGGCCGATCAGAATGAGGAATGTCCCGGCCACCACCGACCCGATCAGTCCCAGGGTCTGCAACATCGGCGATTCTTCGTTCTGCACCGGTCCGGCCAGCGCATGAACTCCGAACGCCAACAACAGGGCCAGCCCGAACACCACGCTGGAATGCCCCAGCGAGAACCAGAATCCTGCGGAAAGTGACCGCGTGCCCTCACCGACGAGTTTTCGGGTGGTGTTGTCGATGACGGCGATGTGGTCGGCGTCGAACGCGTGGCGCACGCCCAGCAGATAGGCGGTGATTCCGATTCCGACCCCGAACACGCCGGCCGATCCCAGCGTGATGTGTTGCGGGGCAACCCCGAAAACCAGCACGCCCCAACCGAATACATGTAGCAACAACACCACCGCGCCGACCATCGCAATCGAAATCCAGTCCGGGCGGTCGAATGGCTGCGGCTTCGTCGTCGTCACCTCGGGAGCCGCGCCAATGGTCATTCGGCGAGCCTAGGACGGCACTGGATATCTGTCCAGGTGAACAGATGAGCACGGTTTCAGCCGTGCCGGGCCCCGATCCAGTGCAGTAGGTCGTGCACGGTCTCGTCCTCGAGCCGGTAGTTCACCGTCCGGCCGGCCCGGGTGGAGGTGACCCAGCCCTGGTCCCGGAGCACACGCAACGCCTGGGAGACGGCGTTTTCCGAGCGGCCGAGAGCGGTGGCCAGGTCACTGACACAGATGCCCGGCGCGCGGTGCAGGCCGAGCAGGATCTCCAGCCGGTGCGGGTCGGACAGCAGGTCGAAGCGCTGCGCCCACCCTGGGGTGTCGACGTCGGCCAAGGCCGACGACGCGCGTTCGACCTGGACCTGTTTACCGTGCCGGTCCACGGTACGAATCTAGTCCAGGAAGCCGTGCAGCAAGGCCGCCGATCCCCCGACGTGGGCCAGCATGGCCGCGGCGGCCCGCTCGCTGTCACCAGCCAGGATCGCCATCACGATCGCTTCGTGCTGTTCGTCGGAATGGGCGATGTTGCGCAGCAGCAGCGGGATCTGATCCAGCAGCGCATTGAGCCGCATGCGGTTCTCGGCGACCAGCGGTACCAGTGACGGCGAACCCGCGGCCTCCGCGATGGCCAAGTGCAGCCGCGAATCCAGGCGGCGGTAATCGTCGGGCTCGGCCGCGCGGACGTCTTCCAGCCGCGACCACAGGCCCTCCCGCTCGGCCGCACTCAACGTCCGTCCGGCCGCCATCCGCGCCGCCCCGACCTCCAGGATCTCGCGCAGCCGCAACGCATCGTCGATCTCCGCGCGGGTCGGACTCGGACCGTCGGCGGTGTGCCTGGGCAACTCAGCGGCGAGGAAGGTGCCGCCGTACCTACCCCGCTTGGACACCAGATAACCGGCATCGGCGAGCGATTTGATCGCCTCCCGGACGGTGTCGCGACTGACCCCGAGCCGCGCGGCAAGCTCACGCTCTGGCGGAAGCGACTCCCCCGGACCCAACACGCCCAGTCGGATCGTCTCCAGCAGCCGACCCACGGTGTCCTCGAAGGCATTGCCCAGCCGGACCGGACGCAGCAGGGCACCGGCCGTTTCCGCGGCGGGCTGGGGATCCGGTTCGGCTGTCATGGCGAGCTACCAGGGTGTCACAGGGGCGTCACGTACGCGGAGCTGATGCCACCGTCGACGAGGAATGTCGAACCGGTGATGAACGACGCGTCGTCACTGGCCAGGAACGCCACCGCGGCGGCCAGCTCCTCGGGTTCGGCGAACCGGCCCAGCGGGATGTGTACCAGCCGGCGCGCGGCACGCTCGGGATCCTTGGCGAACAACTCCTGTAGTAGCGGGGTGTTGACCGGCCCGGGGCACAGTGCGTTGACCCGGATTCCCTGCCTCGCATACTGCACGCCGAGTTCGCGCGACATCGCCAGCACGCCGCCCTTGGACGCGGTGTAGGAGATCTGGGAGGTGGCCGAGCCCATCACCGCCACGAACGATGCGGTGTTGATGATCGAGCCCTTGCCCGCGGGCACCATGTGGCGCAGCGCCGCCCGGCACGACAAGTAGACCGATTTCAGGTTGATGTCCTGCACCCGTTGCCAGGCCGGCAGGTCGGTGGTCTCGATCAGGTCATCTTCGGGTGGCGAGATCCCGGCGTTGTTGAACGCGATGTCGACCGATCCGAATGTCGCCGCCGCAGTATCGAAGAGGTTGTCGACGGCATCCTGATCGGACACGTCGACCGGGACGAACAACCCGTCGAGTTCTTCGGCGGCGGCCTCTCCGGTGGCAGGGTCGATGTCGCCCACCACGATCGTGGCCCCCTCGGCGCGCAATCGCCGGCCGGTGGCCAGGCCGATGCCGCTGGCGCCCCCGGTGATCACGGCGATCTTGCCGGCCAGACGTTGGGTCAGATCCATCTACAGCTCCTCTACTGCGAAAAAGACGTTCTTGGTCTCGGTGAAAGACAACGGTGCGTCAGGCCCCAACTCGCGCCCGAGTCCGGACTGTTTGAAGCCACCGAACGGCGTGTTGTAGCGCACCGAGGAATGCGAATTGACACTGAGATTGCCCGATTCCACCGCCCGCGACACCCGCATCGCTCGCGAGAGGTTGTCGGTCCAGATCGAGCCCGACAAACCGTAAGGCGTGTCGTTGGCCAGTGCGATGGCGTCGGCCTCGTCCTCGAACGGCAGCACGGTCACCACGGGGCCGAAGATCTCCTCGGTCACGGTCCGGTCCGTACGCTGCGGCGTCAACACCGTCGGCGGGAACCAGAACCCGGGCCCCTCAGGGGCAGACGCCCGGAATGCGACCGGCGCGCCGTCGGGCACGTAGGAGGCCACCGACTCCCAGTGCGGACGGGACACCAACGGCCCCATCTCGGTGTCACGCACCGTGGGGTCCCCCACGATGACGCCCTTGACGGCCGGCTCCAGCAGCTCCATGAACCGGTCGTAGACATTGCGCTGCACCAGGATCCGGCTGCGCGCACAGCAGTCCTGTCCAGCGTTGTCGAATACGCCGTATGGCGCGGTGGCTGCCGCCTTCTCCAGATCGCAGTCGTCGAAAACGATGTTCGCGCTCTTGCCACCCAATTCCAGGGTCACCCGTTTGACCTGGGCCGCCGCTCCGGCCATCACCCGCATCCCCACCTCGGTGGATCCGGTGAACACGACCTTGCGGACGCCTGGATGGGTGACGAACCGTTCTCCCACCACCGAGCCCTTGCCCGGCAGCACCTGAAAGAGCCCCTCCGGCAAGCCCGATGCGATGGCGAGCTCACCGAGCCGGATCGTGGTCAGCGGGGTCCACTCGGCGGGCTTGAGCACGACGGCGTTGCCGGCGGCGAGCGCCGGGGCGAAGCCCCACGCGGCGATGGTCATCGGGAAGTTCCACGGTGTGATCACGCCGACCACGCCGAGCGGCTCGTTGAACGTGACGTCCAGACCGCCGGCCACCGGGATCTGCTTGCCGCTCAATCTTTCCGGAGTCGCCGAGTAGAACTGCAGGACATCGCGGACGTGCCCGGCCTCCCATTCGGCCTGCGCGATCGGATGCCCGGAATTGGCAACCTCGAGGGCGGCCAGCTCATCAATGTGTGCGTCGACGACACCGGCGAAGGCTCGCAAGCCTGCCGCCCGCTCGGCCGGAGCCAGCCGGCACCATTTCCGCTGCGCCGCGGCGGCACGCGCCACTGCGTCGTCGACAGCGGCCACGTCGAGGAGGTCGACGGTGGTCAACAGCTCCTCGGTCGCCGGATTGATGACCTGACTGGATGTCATGAGATCCTTTCTGTTGCATAGGTTCCGGCCGCATCGACCAGGGCGGCGAACAGTCTCAAGTCATCGAGAGTCTCCTCCGGATGCCATTGCACGCCGACCACGAAGGCCTCGCCGGGTAGCTCAACCGCCTCGATGACCCCGTCGGCATCCCGGGCGCTGACCACCAGGCCCTCGCCCAGTAGATCGATGGCCTGATGGTGATAGCACTGCGCATCGGAGGAATCGCCGATCAGAGCCGCCAGTCGGGTGTTCGGCACGGTGCGTACCGTCGAGGTGCCGAACACCGCATTGCCCTTCTGGTGATGCGTGCTCCCGATGACGTCGGGTAGATGCTGGTGCAACGTGCCGCCCAGCGCCGCGTTGAGAACCTGCGCCCCGCGGCACACACCGAGCACCGGAATGCCGTGTTGCAGAGCACTTTCCAGCAGAGCGAACTCCCACGCGTCACGCCCGCTGTCTGGTTCGTTGGTGGCCGGGTGCGGCTGTTGGCCGTAGCGGGCCGGATCGACATCCGGGCCGCCGGTGATCACCAGGCCGTCGAGGCGGTCGAGCACCCGGTCGGCGATGTCGCGGTCCACCGCTTGCGGCGGCAGCAGAAGAGCGGTCCCACCGGCCCGGGTGATGCCTTCGAAGTAGACCTGCGGCAAGAAGCTGGCCCGTACATCCCAAATACCCGTCTGCGCCTGCTGCAGATAGGTCGTCATGCCGATGACCGGGTGGACCTCAGTCTCCCGGCGAGCAGACGTGAAGGTACCCGATATCGGCCCCTTTACGGGACCCACGCTGGGGGCCCCTCCCGCTTGCGGGGGCCTGCTCGCGCTGGATGTCGAGCCCATCTCAGAGCCGTTCAAAGCCGCGGACCCTTTCCCAGTCGGTCACTGTGGAATTGAACGCAGCCAACTCGACGCGCGCGTTGTTGAGGTAGTGCTCGACGACGTCGTCCCCGAACGCCGCGCGTGCCACCTCGGACTTTGCGAACAGCTCAGCCGCCTCGGCCAGGGTGGTGGGCAGCCGTTGCGCCTCACTGGCATAGGCGTTGCCCGGCAGCGGGTCGGGTAGTTCCAGCTCGTGATCGATGCCATACAGCCCGCCGGCGAGAAGCGCCGACACCGCAAGGTACTGGTTGACGTCGCCTCCGGGTGTCCGGCATTCCACCCGCATACCAGGCCCGTGACCGACCACCCGCAACGCGCAGGTGCGGTTGTCCATACCCCAGGCAATGGCGGTGGGCGCGAAGCTGCCGTCGGCAAACCTCTTGTAGGAATTGATGTTCGGAGCGTAGAACAGCGTCATCTCACGCAGCGTGGCCAGTTGACCCGCGATGAAGCTGCGGAACATCGACGACATTCCCCGCGGATCGGACTCGTCGGCGAACACAGGAGACCCGTCATCCCCGCGTAGCGAGACGTGGATGTGACAGCTGTTGCCCTCGCGCTCATCGAATTTCGCCATGAACGTCAAGCTCTTGCCGTGCTGGTCGGCGATCTCCTTGGCACCGTTCTTGTAGATGGTGTGGTTGTCGCAGGTGTTGCGGGCGTGGTCGTAGCGGAACGCGATCTCCTGCTGACCCAGGTTGCACTCTCCCTTGACACCCTCGCAGTACAACCCGGCGCCCTCCATGCCGAGGCGGATGTCGCGCAGCAGCGGTTCCATCCGGGTGGACGCCATCATGGCGTAGTCGACGTTGTAGTCGCTGGCCGGCGTCAGGCCCCGGTAGCCCGCCGCCCACGCCTCGCGGAAAGTGTTGTCGAACACCATGAATTCGAGCTCGGTCCCGACGTACGGCACGAGTTCGCGCTCGACCAGGCGGTCGATCTGCCGGTTGAGGATGCTGCGGGGCGCCTGTTCGACAGGACGACCGTCGAGCCACGACAGGTCAGCCATGACCAGCGCGGTGCCGGGCAGCCATGGGATCAAGCGCAAGGTGCTGAAGTCGGCTGTCATCACCATGTCGCCGTAGCCGGTTTCCCAACTCGACATCGAGTATCCGCCGACGGTGTTCATGTCGACGTCGACCGCAAGCAGGTAGTTGCAGCACTCCGCGCCGTGGGCGGCGACCTCTTCGACGAACAACCGGCCCGAAACCCGCTTGCCCGTCAGCCGGCCCTGCATATCGCAGAAGGCGACGATCACGGTGTCGATCTCACCCGCCGCCACCATTTGCTCCAGGTCGGCTCGTGCCAGCATGCCGGGGTTCTGGCTCATTGCGCACCCTCCTGCCCGTGTGGGACTTGCCGACCAACCTGACGTCCAGCCGACCATTGTCTCGCCGATGACGTGACGATCGTGCACCGAATTAGCACGATTGTCACGTCAAAAGGTAGGACAGCAGACCAATAAAGTTCTATGGTCCGTTTGGCAGACCGCCCACCGCCCGGCACACGAGGAGCCGCCATGCCCGAGGGGCACGAAGAACTCACCGAACAACTCACGGACGACGAACAACATCTCGCCAAACTCGGTTACGTCCAGGAACTGCAGCGGTCCTGGTCAGGATTCTCCAACTTCGCCATCTCGTTCTCGATCATCTCGATCCTCGCCGGTTGCTTCACGTCGTTCGGATTGGGCTGGAACAACGGCGGCCCTGCCGCCATCGCCTGGGGTTGGCCGATCGTCTCGGTCTTCATCCTGATCATCGGATTCTGTCTGGCCGAACTGGTCTCCGCCTATCCCACCTCAGGTGGAATCTATTGGTGGGCTTCCAAACTCGGCGGGCCCAGGGCCGGCTTCTACACCGGCTGGCTCAACCTGATCGGCCTGATCGCAATTCTGGCGTCGGTGTCCTACGGCAGCGCGACATTCCTGGACCTCACCCTGGGCACGTTCAGCGAATCCTGGCTGGCCGGCTACAGCCTGACCCGGGTGTTCATCATGTTCCTGATCATCCTGGCGGTCTCGGCCCTGATCAACATCTTCTCGTCGCACCTGCTGGCCGTCATCAACAATGTCTCGGTGTGGTGGCACGTCGCCGGAGCCACTGCAGTGATCGCGATCCTGTGGCTACTCCCGGACCAACATGCAAGTGTCTCCGATGTTTTCGCCAAGACCATCAACAATTCCGGGATCTTCTCCGGCTCGACGTCCGGTTGGGGCTTCCTGCTGTTCGTCCTGCCCATCTCGGCGATCCTCACGCAGTACACGATCACCGGCTATGACGCGTCGGCGCACCTGTCCGAAGAGACCAAGAGCGCGGCCAATGCCGCCGCGAAGGGCATCTGGCAGTCGATCTTCTATTCGGCGATCGGTGGCTGGATCCTGTTGCTGTCGTTCCTGTTCGCCGTGCAGAACTCCGACGAGGTATCGGCCAACGGTGGCGCGGTGGCGACCATCTTCACCCAGGCACTGGGATCCAAGTGGGCCGGCGTCGTACTGCTGATCGCCACTGCGGGACAGCTGTTCTGCACCACGGCCTGCCAGACCAGCGCCTCGCGCATGCTGTTCGCCTTCAGCCGGGACCGCGCGGTCCCCGGGCACCAATGGTGGTCGAAGGTCAGTGCCAGCCGCGTGCCCGCCAACGCCGTCATCATCACCGCGGTGGTCGCGGCCATCATCACCTTGCCCGCCATCGTGCCGGTGAAGATTCCGGTCAACGGTGTGGACGTCCCGTCCCCGGTCGCGTTCTACGCGGTCGTCTCGATCGGTGTGGTTGGCCTGTACCTGTGCTTCGCGGTGCCGATCTATTACCGGTGGAAGGCCGGCGACTCCTTCGAGCAGGGCAAGTGGAATGTCGGAAACAGGTACAAGTGGATGGCACCGGTGGCGATCGTCGAGATCATCGTCACCGCGATCATCGCGATGTTCCCGACCTCGCTCGGTGGCATGCCGTGGGACCCGAGCTTCGAGTGGAAGTTCGTGAACTACACCCCGCTGCTGGTGGGCAGCGTGCTGATACTGCTGTTCATCTACTGGCACGCCTCGGTGAAGCACTGGTTCACCGGTCCGATCAAACAGGTGGACACCGCCAGCACACCCGTCTCCGGTCGATCAGCCGAGCAACTCGCGGATATCGGAGGCTGTGATGGCTGAGCCGAACAGGTCGCCGTCGTCGACCACCGCGGCGAACAGGGCCCGCTTGCGGTCCTGCAGCGCAACCACTTTCTCCTCGATGGTGTTCTCCGCCACCAGACGGTAGACGCTGACCGGCCGGGCCTGCCCGATGCGGTGGGCCCGGTCGACGGCCTGTGCCTCGGCGGCCGGGCTCCACCACGGGTCGCACAGAAAGCAGTAGTCGGCGGCGGTGAGGTTGAGCCCGAATCCGCCCGCCTTCAGGCTGATCAGGAACACCTGCTTGGTACCGGCACCGAATTCCTCGATGGCCCTGGCCCTTCCGTCGGAGTCGACGGAACCGTCGAGGTAGCTGTAGGCGATCCCCGCAGAATCCAGATGCGACCTGACGATGCCGAGGAACCCGGTGAACTGGCTGAACACCAGCGCACTGTGCCCCTCTGCCACCAGTTGATCGAGCTGTTCAACCAGGAAGTCGATCTTGGCCGAACCCACCGAGCGCGCGGAGTCGTCGACCAGCCCCGGGTGCAGGCTGAGCTGGCGCAGCAGCGTCAGCGACCGGAAGATCTGGAACCGGTTCTTCTCCCAGTCCCCCAGCAGTCCCAACACTTTCTGGCGTTCCCGCGCCAGCCGCGTGTCATAGATCTTGCGGTGCTTGGCGCTCAGACCGATGGTCAGCACCTGCTCACTCTTCGGTGGCAACTCGGTGAGCACCTGGCCTTTGGTGCGGCGCAACAGCACCGGCTTGATCCGCCGGCGCAGCACCGGAAGCAGGTCGTCGGCCTGACCCGATTCGATCGGCTTACGGAAATACGTCTCGAACACCTTCGGTGACGGGAACAAACCGGGCACGGTGATCGACAGCAGCGACCACAACTCCATCAGATTGTTCTCCATCGGTGTGCCGGTGATCGCCACCTTGAACGGCACGTCGAGCAGCCGGGCGGCCTGATGGGTCTTGCTGTGGTGATTCTTGACGAACTGGGCCTCGTCGAGAACCATTCCGGCCCACTGGATTTGCGAATAGGCGGCGACGTCCATCCGCAGCAGCGTGTAGGAGGTGACGACGATGTCGGCCGCGGCCACCTGTTCGGCCAAACCCACCGCCGAGCGGGCGGTGGTGGAGGTCAGTACCACCGCACTCAGGTCAGGGGTGAACTTGCGGCACTCGGCCACCCAGTTGCGGGCCACGCTCGTCGGCGCCACCACCAGGAACTTGCCGGCGCCCCCGGCCACCGCCCGCGCGATGAGCGCCAAGGTCTGCACGGTCTTGCCCAGGCCCATGTCGTCGGCGAGCACTCCGCCGATCCCGTTGTCCCACAGGAATGAAAGCCAGTCCAGCCCGTCCCGCTGGTAGTCGCGCAGGTCGGCGTCGAGGCCAACCGGCGGTGCGATCGGCGCCGGCGGACGCGCGGCGGCCAAGCGCGCCAGATTCGCCCGCCACCGGGCGAGCTGCTCGTCGACAACGCCGAGCTCCAGCAGTTCGTCCCACAATGTGACGTTGAGCGATGCGGCGTTGACCCGGTCCCCGTCGATCTCACCGAGCGCACGCGCCTCGTCGAGCAAGGCCCTCAGCCGGACCAGCTCCGGCGTGTCGAGCCGGAAGTAGATACCCGACGGCAGCAACATGTGCGTTGCGCCAGTGGCCAATTCGCGGATGACCTCGGGCAGGGCCACCGTCTCGCCGTCCACAGATACCGTGACGTTCAGGTTGAACCAGTCACCCGGAGCGGAGATGTCCCCGGAGAACGACAGCACCGGGTCGGCGCCGGCAGCTCGGTACCGGCCATCGGCATCGACGATCAGATCCGCGTAGCAGTCCAGCTGCGGCAGGGTCTGGTCACACAACACGGCAGCCTCCACTGCGGTGAGGTTGACCCCGCCCAGCAGAGTGCGCCGGGACGCGACCGCGACCGCGTCCACAGCGCTCACGGCATTGACGATGGCCCGTAACTCGTGGACGGCCTCGGCGTCGAGCGTCGTGGAGATCCGGCGGTTGACATGCTGGGAGGCTTGACGTTTCCAGTCCTGCGCGGCCGCCGCGACCACCTGCAACGCCGGCAGTACCCGCTGCCACAGCTCCTCCTCCGCGGCCGGGTCGCGATATCCGATCAGCCCGGCCGAAGACAACGGGTCGAAGTCGTGATGCTGATCGTTGACCTCGTACCGGGTGCTCCAGAAGACCCGTGCGCCGCCGTCGACGACTTTGACAGTCAGCGCGGGCTTCGGTCCGGTAATGGCCGGTGGGACGAAGAGCCCGTCGGCGACCTCCATGTCCACGCTGCTCGCCAGGCGGGGCAGGATGTCGACCGCGAGTTCACGCGCCATGTCGGCCGGGATGTGCACCTGCTCGTGATGGCCCAGCATTTCGGCCATGGTGCGTGCGGGTACCGGATCGAAGGCACCGAGCCGTAGCACCGAGTCGACCACCTGAAACATCCCGTGCGGAGCCGGCATCCCGATCAGCCCGACGCCGTCGGGGTCGCGTTCCTGTCCGTCGATGATCAGGGACACCGACATCACCGCACCGCCACCGCCCTCGGCGGCGAAGTCCAACCGGAGGTGGACGTTCTTGGCCAACTCGACCGCACGAATGCCCGTTGCGGAGTCGGCCACGATGGTCACGCCCGCGGCGAGCACCTCGTCGAGCCGTGGCCACAAGGTCGCGGGCATGCCGTTGAGCATCATTCCCTCACCGCTGTGCGGCGAGGAGTACCGCACCATCTCCGACACCAGTGCCCGCACCGCCCGGTACTGCTCACGATCGAACTCGCCGGGATCGGGATAGTCCGCGAGGCGGCCCCAGGTCAACGCCCGGGTGATCCAGGTGCCCCGTTTGCCCAGAGTCAGCGGACGCAGCATCAGCAGCGTCCCCGGGCGGTAGCGCGTGGGTGCACCGATGGAGAATTCCAGCGCGATCGGTTTGCCGCCCCCTTCCGGGGCGGCGACCTCGTCGAGCACCTTGTCGAGGACGTAGCGCCAACGCTCCACCGGCTCATGTGCCGCATCAGCCGGGGAGGCCGCCAGCACCAGGGCGACGGCATGTTTGCAGAACGACCCCACGGGGCATGAACACAATGCCCACTCGACGACAGCCCGACTTCCCGGCGACAGTCCGACCTCAAGGACATACAGCTGACCATGCGAACCCACGCACCGCCCGCGCAGCAGACGCTCTTCGGCATCGAACTCGATGTCGCGGACCCGGCCCTCGACGGCATAACGTTCACCGCGCACGGTCGACTGCGCTCCGAAATCGCGAATCAGCTCGTCACGGGCTATCCCGAAGCCGAATCCAGGCCTCATGCGAGGAGAATAGGGCCACTGTCCGACATGTCCTGGTCACACCCCCGACACACCGCGGGTGGCGCACCGACGCCAGATCCTGTGTAGGGTCGAACTGATGTGTGGAGCCGCCGGGGAGGTGCGTCTCGATGGCCGGACACCGGATATTTCAGCGGTGTCGGCCATGGCAGACGCGATGGCACCCAGGGGTCCGGACGCGGCCGGTGTTTGGTCGCAAGGCCGGGTCGCACTGGGTCACCGCCGCCTGAAAATCATTGACCTGACCGAAGCGGGCGCCCAGCCCATGGTCGATCCCGAACTGGGATTGACCGTTTGCTGGAACGGCTGCATCTACAACTACCAGGAGCTGCGCCGGGAACTGTCCGGGCACGGCTACCGCTTCTTCTCGCACAGCGACACCGAGGTGTTGCTCAAGGCCTATCACCACTGGGGCGACCGGTTCGTCGAGCACCTGATGGGGATGTTCGCGTTCGCGATCGTCGAGCGGGACACCGGCCGGGTGCTGCTGGGCCGGGACCGGCTTGGCATCAAGCCGCTCTACATCACCGAGGACAACCATCGGATCCGGTTCGCCTCGTCCCTGCCCGCGCTGCTGGCCGGCGGCGGGGTCGACACCCGGATCGACCCGATCGCGCTGCACCACTACCTCACGTTCCATTCGGTGGTGCCGCCCCCGTTGACCATCCTGCAGGGCATCAAGAAGGTGCCGCCCGCTTCCGTCGTCGCAATCGAACCCGACGGCAGCAGGCACACCACGGTCTACTGGTCGCCGGACTTCAGCCGGCACGCCGACCGGGCCGACTGGTCGGAAAAGGATTGGGAGGACGCGGTACTGGAGTCACTGCGGCGCGCTGTCGAGCGACGTCTGGTGGCCGACGTGCCCGTCGGGTGCCTGCTGTCCGGCGGCGTCGACTCTTCCCTGATCGTCGGCCTGCTCGCCGAGGCCGGCCAACACGGTCTGTCCACCTTCTCGATCGGCTTCGAGTCCGTGGGCGGCGTGGCCGGTGACGAGTTCAAGTACTCCGACATCATCGCCGAGCATTTCGAAACCGATCATCACCAGATCCGGATCGACACCGCCCGCATGCTGCCCGCCCTCGACGGAGCGATCGGCGCGATGAGCGAACCGATGGTCAGCCATGACTGCGTAGCCTTCTACCTGCTCAGCCAGGAAGTAGCCAAGCACGTCAAAGTGGTGCAGTCCGGACAGGGCGCCGACGAGGTCTTCGCCGGATACCACTGGTACCCGCCGATGGCCGAACCGGGCGCGGCCAGCCTGGACGGTTCGGTGGCCAGCTACCGCGGCGCGTTCTTCGACCGGGACAGCACCGGAGTGGCCGCACTGATCAGCGACGGATACCGGGCCGACGGCGACCCAAGCGGGGTCTTCGTGACCGATCACTTCGCTGCGGCGGGTGCCGAGACCGGTGTGGACCGGGCGTTGCGGCTCGATACCACCGTGATGCTGGTCGACGATCCGGTCAAGCGCGTGGACAACATGACCATGGCGTGGGGCCTGGAAGGCCGCGTGCCGTTCCTCGACCACGAGCTCGTCGAGTTGGCCGCCACCTGCCCACCAGGCCTGAAGACCGCGTACGGCGGCAAGGGTGTGCTCAAACAGGCTGCGCGCCGGGTGATTCCGGCAGCGGTGATCGATCGACCCAAGGGATATTTCCCGGTCCCGGCGCTGACCCACCTCGAGGGGCCGTACCTGGACATGGTCCGCGATGCGCTCTATGCGCCGGAGGCCAAGGAGCGCGGCCTGTTCCGTCCCGAGGCCGTCGACCGGCTGTTGGCCGACCCGAACGGCAGGCTGACTCCTCTGCGTGGCAACGAGTTATGGCAGATCGCGCTGCTCGAGTTGTGGCTGCAGCGCCACGGTGTGACGGGAGCCGCGGCATGACCGCCACCGACCATGACGCGTCGGCCCCGGCAATGGAGCCCGACCACACCGAGGCGATCACGCTCGGCCTGCACGATGCCTCACCGCAGCACCTCGTCGACGCCATGGCCGACGATGTGGTACTCGAATTAGGCTGGGGTCGACTGATTTTCGGGCAGACGTTCGCCGACCCCGAGACTCTGGCCGAGGTGCTGCAGCGGGAAGGCCCGGGCCGCCGCGACATCTGCATCTACGCCCGCGAATCGCACGTGCTGATCGCCCGCTCCCCTGCGGAACTGTTCATCGACCCGAGCCACACCTACCGGTTGCGGTTCACCGACGAACTCACCGCCGCCCAGCCCGTCGGGTTCACCGTGCGTACCTTGCAGACGCCGAACGACGCCGACGCGATGAACCGGGTGTACGTGCGGTGCGGGATGGTCCCCGCACCCGTCGACGTCATCTGGCACAACCACACCCTCACCCCTGCCGTGGTCTATCTGGTCGCGGTGCGCGACGACGACGGCACTGTAGTGGGCACCGTCACCGGCGTCGACCACAAGCGGTTGTTCGCCGACCCCGAGGACGGGTCGAGCCTGTGGAGCCTGGCTGTGGATCCGGCGGCCGGACTCCCCGGCGTCGGCGATGCGCTCACCAGGACCCTGGCCGGGATCTTCCGCGAACGGGGCCGGGCCTACCTGGATCTCTCTGTGGCCCACGACAACTCCGCCGCGATCGCGCTCTACGAGAAACTGGGCTTCCACCGGGTCCCGGTGCTGGCCGTCAAGCGTAAGAACGCGATCAACGAGCCGTTGTTCACCCATCCTCCGGAGACCGTCGACGATCTGAATCCCTATGCCCGCATCATCGCCGACGAAGCCATGCGTCGGGGCATCCGCGTCGAGGTGCTCGATGCGGGCGCCGGAGAGATGCGGCTGTCGCACGGCGGTCGCAGCGTCATCACCCGGGAGTCGCTCTCGGAGTTCACTTCTGCGGTGGCCATGGCCCGATGCGACGACAAGCGCCAGACCCGACGCATCGTCTCAGACGCCGGTATCACGGTGCCGAAGGGCCGCCTGGCCACTTTCGACGCCGAAGATCACGAGTTCCTGGCCGAGGTCGGCGATGTGGTGGTCAAACCCACCCGCGGCGAGCAGGGCAAGGGGATCACCGTCGGGGTCGATGGCGGCGACGAGCTGGACGCGGCGCTGCACCGGGCCCGCGAGCAATATCCGGAGGTGCTGATCGAGCAGCGCGCCGCCGGCGACGATCTTCGCCTGGTCGTGATCGACGGCAAGGTGGTGGCCGCCGCGATTCGCCGGCCCGCCGAGATCGTCGGCACCGGCAAGCACACCATCGGCGAGCTGATCGAGACGCAGTCGCGGCGCCGCGCCGCCGCCACCGGTGGGGAATCGCGCATCCCGATCGACGACGTCACCAAGGGCACGGTCGCCGAGGCCGGATGGTCGTTCGACGATGTGCTGCCCGAGGGCGAGCGGCTGCGGGTGCGACGGACCGCGAACCTGCACCAGGGCGGGACGATCCACGACGTCACCGCAGAGGTGAACCCGGAACTGTGCCGGGTCGCAGTGGCAGCGGCCGAGGCGCTCGGCATACCGGTGACGGGAATCGACCTGCTGGTGCCCGATGTGACGGGCCGTGAGTACGTCTTCATCGAAGCCAACGAACGCCCAGGCCTGGCCAATCATGAGCCGCAGCCCACGGCCGCGGCGTTTGTGGATTTCCTGTTCCCGCAGCAGCCGGGGTTGCCGCAAGCCTGGAAGCCTTCGGAGGCGGCTGACTGAGCGCCCGCGCGAAGGCAGGCCGCCGACCCGACAACACAGTTGCGGCTGACTGAGCGCCCGCGCGAAGGCAGGCCGCCGGATTTGCCGTTACGTCGTCACTCCAGCGTGACACTCGGCGGCCAAAGCCACTCCAGCGTGACAAACCACGAGCACGGCGCAGCCCAACACCGCCGGCTGTCACTCCAGCGTGACACTCGAGGTCGACCGCCACTCCAGCGTGACAATCAAGAGCAGGCCGCGACCCGTCACCAACTGCTGGTGCGCAGCACGATCTCGGCCGCCAGTTGCGCGGTCGAATCACCGGCACTGCGCCGGCCCGGCATCTCCACCAAGCGGAAGTCACCGTAGACGTAGCGCTGGCTGGCCTTGGCCACTGCGCGGGCAGCAGGGGTGCTGACCAGCACGGTGGTATTCATCTCCACCGGGGGGCATTCGTCGTCGCGGATCACACCGGTGGCGTCGGCGACACGTGGGTGGCCGCGGTCCACCACCACCAGGCCGATGAACTTGTCCAGCCGGGTGGCGGCCAGCTCCCAGGCAAGTTCTCCCCCGAGTCGGTCGCCCACCAGCAACGCCCATTTGATGTTGAGCGAATCGAGAATGCCGACCACGGACTTGGCGGTCAAGCGTGGATCGGGACCGATGATCACCGTGCGCAGTGACGCGGTGTGCAACCGTCGGCAGATCGGCTCATAAGCGGCTGGACCGTGATGGCCCGCGCTCAGCACCACCACGGTGGAACCCTGCTCAGGTCCCGAGACGTCGACGGGCGTGGTGAATCCGTCGATCGTCGCGACGGTGGTAAGCATTCGGACAAACTACCGTCCAGTAGCGACGTGCGGGCCGGAATCAATATTGTCCTGACGTCGGCGTCAGCGTGCATCCAGGCGGTGGGCCTGGATGCCGAAAACGTCCAGAAATGTCTGCGGCAATGCACCTTTGGCGACGATAGAAGGATTCTGGGCCGGGAACGCGATGCCGAGAACCGCCCAGTTGCCGACGTTCTCGAAGGCGAAGAAGATGCTCTGTTCCTCACCGCCCAGCCGCATGGTCTGTTGATAGGCCAACGCCGACGCACGCGGCGCAGCGACCTTGGTTGTGGTCATCGGGATGCCCTTGTCCGCCGGATCGAAGTAGGTGGAGAACTGTGCGCACCGTTCTGCGGTGGCGGCCAGCCGGTCGAGCGGCAGCGGCGAGGTCATCACCGTCAGCACCATGCGCGCGCCGTCGTAGGCGGCGATGATCTGCGCGGCACTGCCCGGGCCCCGCTCGGCGGTTTCGGCGATCACCCGGGTCAGGCCGTCACTGCATCCGGCCGGGTTGGACAGCATCGGTGGCGATCCACCGGATCCGCCAGGACCGCCGCCGTCGTCGATCACGCGATCGAACTGCACACCGGGCGGGAAGTCGGCGGGCGTCAGCAACACTTTCTCGAGCGTGGCCCCAGGCCAGGTGGCAGATCCGGCGACCACGGTCGAGCAACCGGACACCGTCATCACGGCGACCAGCCCCACCAAAGCTGCCACCCACCGATGGCACCGGATCATCTGCCCAGGTTACCGAGGTACATCAGCGAGCGCAGTGCTCATGGTGGGCCGCGGCGGCGGCCCCTGCGCCACCAGGTCCATCACGGCATCGACGTCGAGATGTGCGGCCAGCAGGTCGGCCATCAGATCCAACTGGGCGTCGCGCCGACCCCGGACGTCGATGTCGTCGGCAACCACGAACCCGTCGCGACCTGCACCCGCGGCGACCTCGCTGAGCCAGGCCCGGCGCAGGTGGTCGTTGTCGAGCAGACCGTGCCAGTGGGTGCCGTACACCGAGCCGCAACGGAGCCCGATTCCCAGCCAGTCATCGGCTGCGCTGCGGGTCACCTGCCCGTGATGGATCTCGTAGCCCCACAACGGTTCTTCCCAGTGCCGCAGGGTTTTGTGGAGAGCGAATTCGATGTCGGCGTCGATCAGGCCGAGCCCCTCGACGGATTCCGAAGCCGCGGACTCGACGCCGTCGTCGATGCGGCGGCACAGCATCTGGAACCCGCCGCACACCCCGAGCACGGGCCGGCCCTGGGCCGCGTGTTCGAGGACGGCCTCGGCCAGGCCGCGTTGCCGTAGCCAGGCCAGGTCGCTGACGGTGGCTTTGCTTCCGGGAATCACCACGAGGTCGACGCCGGCGAGGTCTGCGGCGTCGGCGACCCAGCGCACCGCAACACCGGGCTCGCAGGCCAGTGCCTCGATGTCGGTGGAGTTGGAGATGCGCGGCAGCCTGATCGCGGCGACAGTGAGTGTCTGCGCCCCGCGGGGCGGCTGCGGTGTGCCCACCATGCCGCCGGGCCGGACCGACACCGAATCCTCGGTGTCGAGCCAGATCCCGTCGTCGAACGGGATCACGCCGTAGGTGGGCCGCCCGGTCAGCTCCAGCAGCTGCCGCAGGCCGGGTTCGAGGAGGGCTGGGTCACCACGGAATTTGTTGACGACGAATCCCGCGATGAGCGCCTGGTCCTCAGGGGCCAGGACCGCCACGGTGCCGTGCAGGTGGGCCAGTAGACCGCCGCGGTCGATGTCGCCCACGACGATGACAGGCAGATCTGCCGCACGGGCCAGCCCCATGTTGGCGAGGTCGGTGGCACGCAGGTTGATCTCGGCCGGAGAGCCGGCCCCTTCACAGATCACCACGTCGAATTCGGATCTCAGTGAGGCCAATTCGTCGGCGACGACAGCGGCGAGCCGCTCCCGGTGGGTGAAGTAATCGCCGGCGGCCACCGTTCCGGCCACCTGGCCGCGGATCACCAACTGTGACGTGCGGTCCCCGCCAGGCTTGAGCAGGATGGGGTTGAACCTGGTGCTGGGCGCCAGCCCGGCGGCCCGGGCCTGCATGGCCTGGGCGCGGCCGATCTCGCCGCCGTCGACGGTGACCGCCGAGTTGTTGGACATGTTCTGCGCCTTGAACGGCGCCACAGACAGGCCCTTGCGCGCCAACAACCGGCACAGCCCCGCCACGACCATCGACTTGCCGGCGTCGGAGGTGGTGCCGGCGACCAGCAACGCGCCGCTCACGGTACCTGCGTCACGGCAGGGTCAGGATCTCGGCGCCGTCTTCGGTGACCACCAGGGTGTGCTCGAACTGAGCGGTCCACTTGCCGTCCTTGGTCACCACGGTCCAGTCGTCGTCCCAGATCTCGTAGTCGAGCGATCCGAGGTTGATCATCGGCTCGATGGTGAAGGTCATGCCCGGTTCCAGCACGGTCTCCACGGCCGGCTGATCGTAGTGCAGCACCACCAACCCGTTGTGGAAGGTGGTGCCGATGCCGTGCCCGGTGAAATCACGAACCACGTTGTAGCCGAATCGGTTTGCGTAGGCTTCGATCACCCTGCCGACGATTGACAGCGCGCGCCCGGGCTTGACCGCCTTGATGGCGCGCATGGTCGCCTCGTGAGTGCGCTCGACGAGCAGCCGGTGTTCCTCGGAGACGTCGCCGGCCAGGAACGTGGCATTGGTGTCACCGTGCACGCCGTCGATGTAGGCGGTGACGTCGATGTTGACGATGTCACCGTCCTCGATCACGGTCGAATCCGGAATCCCGTGGCAGATCACCTCATTGAGCGAGGTGCAGCAGGATTTGGGAAATGCCTTGTAGCCCAGGGTCGATGGATAGGCACCGTGATCGATCATGTATTCGTGGGCGATGCGGTCCAACTCGTCGGTGGTGACGCCGGGCGCCACGGCCTTGCCGGCCTCGGCCAGGGCCGCCGCCGCGATCTGGCCCGCGACGCGCATCTTGTCGATCACCTCGGGCGTTTGCACCCAGGGTTCGCTGCCCTCCTGCACGGTCGACTTCCATGCGTACTCCGGTCGTGGGATCGACTTCGGAACCGGCAGGGTCGGTGACTGCACGCCGGGGCGCAGGGCGGTACGAACTGGCATGTGGACAGCTTAATCGTCAGTTCAGCGACAACGCCTCCAGCGTTGCGCGGCGTCGAGCTGCCGGCCACCGAGGCGCTGCGGCAACCCTCGCGAGAGCGGTCCTCTCGTTAACCGGTAATGGTGTTACCGTACGAGGATGACTGAGGCACGGCGATGACCGAAACCGTTCATGTGCTGGAACTACTGGAGTACCGCGAGGTCGAGTCGAGCGCCGACAGGCTGGTACTCGAAATGGACAACCGGCCCGACCTCGCCAACGTCCGCGGCGCCCTGCAGGGCGGTTTGGTGGCCACTCTGATCGACATCGCGGCAGGGATGCTGGCCGGCAATGCCAGCGGGGTCGGCTACGACGTGACGACCGCCGACCTCAACATCCACTTCCTCGCGCCGATCATGGGCACGGCTCGCGCGGAGGCGAAGGTCGTACGGGCCGGGAAACGCCTCATCGTGACCTCGGTCGACGTCACCGACGTCACCCGCGGTCGGCTCGCTGCCCGCGCGACGCTGACGTTCGCGGTGCTCGAACCTCGCTGAGATCAGGACCGGCGCAGCGTCAGCTTCCAGTTGCGCCGCGGCCCACGGATATCGACCGAACCGCACACCACCTTGCCGGTCAGGATGATGTGCGGAGAACCCTCGGCCGGCGCGTCGCGACGGTGATCGTCGGCGCTGCCCACGATCACCTCGACGTCGTCGATCGAGGCGCTCGCGCCGTCGGGCAACCGGATCTCCACCGACCCGAATTTCATGTCCAGCTCGATGACCACCATCGGCCCGGCGAACCGGGCCCGGGTCAGATCCAGCTCCACCGAACCCATCCGGCGTACCAGGGCCAGCCGGGTCGGAACGGTCCATTCACCCTGGCGTTTCAGCGAGCCGAGCACACCGCGCAACTCGACGCGGTCGGTGGCGGTGGTGACGATGGCTCCGGGCCCGGGCAGATCCCCCACCAACGCATCGAGGTCCGAATGTAGACGGGCGTGCGACACCATCGCGGAGCGCTCCTCGAACTCGGCGATGTCGATCAGTCCGAGTGCCACGGCATTGTGCAGCCGCCGCAGCGTGCCATTGCGGTCCGCATCGGAGACGCGTAGGTCCACAGATTGTTCATTGATCCCTGTCATGGCAGGTTCAACGGTACCGCCGTTCAGGCCAGGTAGTCGGGGGGAAGGCTGTCGAACATGGTCTTGCACATCCGCACCGCGTACTCCGAGCTGCCGCCGCCGACGATCAGCGCCGCGAACGCCATGTCCCCGCGGTAACCGGCGAACCAGGAGTGCGAGCCACCCATGAACTCGGCCTCCCCGGTCTTGCCGCGCACGTCGCCGAGCCCGTTGAGATCCTTGGCCGTGCCGTTGGTCACCACCAACCGCATCATCGGTCGCAGTCCGTCCACCATCTTCGGGCTGATCGGGGCCCCCGCGCGGTCGACCATGGTCTGGCGACCCTCGATGAGTTGCGGCACCGGAGTCCGGCCCGCCGCCACGGTCGCGGCCGCCAGCGCCATGCCGAACGGGCTGACGAGCACCTTGCCCTGGCCGAAGCCGTCCTCGGTGCGCTCGGCCAGGTCGACTGTGGGCGGCACCGAACCGGTCAACGTGTTGATGCCGTCCACCTGGTAGTCGGTACCGATGCCGTAGCGCGCAGCGGCCTGGGTGAGACCGCGTGGAGGCATCCGGCTGGCGAGCTCACCGAAGGTGGTGTTGCACGAATTGGCGAATGCGCGTGACATCGGCACGGTGCCGAGATCGAATGCGTCGTAGTTGGTGACGGTCCGGTGCCCGATGTCGAGCGTGCCGGGGCACCCCAAAAGAGTGTTGGGCGTTGCCATGTCGCGCTCGATGGCCGCGCCCGCGGTGACCATCTTGAAGGTCGAACCGGGCGGGAACTGCCCCATGGTGGCGAGCGGTCCGACGGCGTCGGCGGCCCCGTTCTGCGCGACGGCCAGGATCTCGCCGGTGGACGGTTTGATCGCGACGATCATCGCCTGTTTGCCGGTGGTGTTGACCGCGTTCTGCGCGGCGTCCTGCACAGAGCGGTCCAGGCTGATGGTGATCGACGGTGCCGGATCACCGGCCACCTCGTTGAGCACGTCGACATCGACGCCGTTCTGATTGACCGTGACCACCCGCCAGCCCGGCTGACCGTCGAGCTGGTCGGCCACCGATCTCTTGACCTCGTTGACGATCGCCGGAGCGAAAGTTTCATCGGTGGGCAACATTTCGGGCTGCGGGGTGACGACGACGCCGGGCAGCCGGCCGATGGCGGGCGCGATCCGGTCGTTGTCGGATTGCCTCAGCGTGATCAGGCTCATCGGCTGCGCGGACGCGCTCGCCTGTTCGGCGAGTCGCTGGGGGTCTCCCAAGGCGGGGTCGAATCCCCGCAGGGCGTCGGCGACCGCGCGGGACGTCGGCATCAGCGCGGCACCGGCCGCCCTCGCGTCGAGTGCGTAGGCATAGATGTAGCCGGGTACCAGCACATCGGTACCGCCACGCTCGTTGACCGATGCCCGTCGCGGCGCGTCGGCCCGCAGGGCAAAGGTCTGGTGCTCACCCAGCCTGGGGTGCAGTCCGGTGGCGCTCCAGCGCACCTCCCACCGACCCTCGTCCCGGATCATGTTGAGCTGCCCGTCGTAGGTCCAGGTGCGGTTCTTCGGCAGGTGCCAGGTGTAGCGGTAGGTGACGCTGCCGGTGTCCCCGGCGTACTTCGAACCCAGGATCTGCGCGTCGAGTCCGGTGGCCTGCAAACCGTTCCACGCTTCACCAAGAGCGGTCTTGGCATCGTCGGGCCGGTCGGCCAGCGCCGCCGCTGCCGCGGTGTCACCAGTGGCCAGTGCCGCGAAGAACTGTTCGGCGGCAGGCTCCGGCCCGTCGGGCCGTGGGGTGCAGGCACTGAGCGCCGTCGCCCCGAGGACCGCGATGACCGTGAACAGGCCCGCGGTCCGTGTGACTGATGATGTTTGAGTTGCCATTGAGGCTGATGTTAGAAACGTGGAGGCCGGAATCGTCGGAGGCGCACCGATACCGAACCGAGACTGTGGCGAGACCGATGAGTTGCCCGCTTCACACGTCCAGGGCACTCAACAGGATCTCGAGGCCGCGCCGGAACTCCTCATCGGGCCCGATGCCTGCGGCGACCGCCGCAGTCTCCGACAACAACGGATATTCGCCCGCCGGCAAGCCCGCCAGCGCCTGGGTACCTGGCCCGGCCAGACTTCCCAGTATCTCGATCTCGAGCGCTCCGAAGATGTAGGCGAGCAGGGCGCGGAACGCGTAGACCCGTCGCTCGCCGTCATATCCGGCGGTCGTGAGCACGCCGAGCACCGACTCACCCCAGCGCAGTGACGCCGGCGAGCGATGTCGGTGCGTGAGCATCAGCGGCGCCACGGCCGGATGCCGCGCGGTCGCCGTACGTACCCGCTCGGCGAGTTCGGCGAGTTGGTGTCGCACGGATCCCCGAGGCGATACGAGATCGACTCCGTCGAGCACGAGGTCCACCACCATCGCTTCGAGCTCGTCCCGATCGGCCACGTACCGATACAGAGACATGGTGCCCATGCCCAACTGACGAGCGACAGCTCGCATCGACAGCCCCGCCAGCCCGTCGGTGTCGACGACCTCAAGCGCAGCTGCGGCAACCTGACGTTGGGTGAGTGAACGTGGGCGCGGCATGACGATTGACAGCGTACACCGCACTCCTATACCGTCCAATCATAGGCGTACAGTGCACGCTAACCAGGAGGACCCGTGACCACACCCGTCTCGCCCAAGGCACCAAGGACCATCGGTCGATACCAATTCCGCAGTGTCACAGGCGAACACATCCCGGTGCCCGACCCGAGCGATCTGGTCCACCTGCAGTTCAGGCGCTTCGCCGGTTGCCCGATCTGCAATCTGCATTTGCAGTCCTTCGTCGCCCGGCATGCCGAGATCCACGCCGCGGGCATCCGCGAAGTGGTCTTCTTCCACTCCCCTGCCGCCGAATTGGCCGAGCACACAGCGGATCTGCCGTTTGCGACCGTTGCCGACCCGGACAAGGACATCTACCGACAGTTCGGTGTGGAGTCCAGCGCCCGCGCCCTGCTCGATCCCCGCAGTTGGCCGGCGCTCGTCCGAGGCAGTGCCCTGACACTGCGCGGACGATTCCGCGCACCGGCCGGCAGGCAGGCCGGTGGACGGCTCGGGCTACCAGCAGATTTCCTGATCGCACCCGACGGCGTGGTGCTCGCGGCCAAATACGGCGCTCATGCCGACGATCAATGGTCGGTCGACGAGCTGCTGGCGCGGGCCGCCGCCGGACGGCGGTGACACCGGGACCCGACGCGCTCAGTCCAGCAGGATGGTGGCGAACGTACCGACCTGCTCGAATCCGATGCGCGCGTACGTCGCCCGAGCCACCGTGTTGTAGCTGTTGACGTACAAGCTTGCGATACGGCCCGAGGCCACCACGGCGGACGCCAGCGCCGCTGTCCCGGACGTACCGAGCCCATGGCCGCGCCACTCCGGATGCACCCAC
The DNA here is from genome assembly GCF_058270035.1 of Mycobacterium shunyiense. Classification (NCBI taxonomy): domain Bacteria; kingdom Bacillati; phylum Actinomycetota; class Actinomycetes; order Mycobacteriales; family Mycobacteriaceae; genus Mycobacterium; species Mycobacterium shunyiense. The sequence goes on from NZ_JBZDPT010000034.1 coordinate 144,070, forward strand.
ACCCCCTGGATCTGGCCGACCGTGGGCGACTGCGACCCGACCTCGGCCTTGAACACCACCTCGCCGCGCTCGAACCGGGCCCACGCCCGTCCCGCGGCGATCAGGCTGGCGATGCGGCGACGGTAACCACGACCGCCGTCACCCAACCGCGGGTCGACCCCGACCTCGCCGATGAACATGTCGATGGCCGCCACCAGGTAGGTGTCGAGTTCCTCCATTCGCACCGGGCGGACCGCCGGATCGATCGCGCAAAGCGGCATCGAGCTCAACGCCATCAGCGGCTGCTGCTCGCGGACGTCACGGGCGGAACCCCATACCGATTCCAGCCGGCGCCACATCGGCATCACCAGCTCGGCGCGGCCCACCACCGAGGAGCAGCGCCGCGCGGTGCTCATCGCCTTGTCCGAGAACGCCTTGAGATCCTCGGCGTCACCGCGTAGCGGGATCAGATTGGGCCCGGCGTAACACAACGACTCGGTGACGCCGCGGCGCGTCCACAGCTCCCCGCCGATCGCGCCGTGCTCGACGCCGAACTCGGCGACACGCGCGGCCACCATGCACGACCCCACCGGATCCTCGTCGAACACCTGCAGGCAAGGGGTGGCGTCGCGCACCACGGAAACTCGTCGCTCGTCGACGAGTCGGAACAGCGGCGGAGCCGACATTGGCGATTCCCTCTGCTCAAGCCAAGGCTGGGTGACCCCGCTCACAGGGTCGCTATCAGCTTACGGTCACCACTGGCGAACCGCTGGCATCATCTGAACCCGCGGATTCCGCCAGCCGCATCGCCTCTTCGATAAGTGTCTCGACGATCTGTGCCTCGGGCACGGTCTTGATGACCTCACCCTTGACGAAGATCTGGCCCTTGCCGTTACCGGAGGCAACGCCCAGATCGGCCTCGCGGGCCTCACCCGGACCGTTGACCACACAGCCCATCACCGCGACCCGCAACGGGACATCGAGGCCGTCCAGGCCCGCGCTCACCGCGTTGGCCAGCGTGTACACGTCGACCTGGGCGCGCCCGCAGGACGGGCAGGACACGATCTCCAGGCCACGCGGTCGCAGGTTGAGCGACTCCAGGATCTGATTGCCGACCTTGACCTCTTCGGCGGGCGGCGCAGAAAGGGACACCCGGATGGTGTCGCCGATGCCCTCCGACAGCAGCGCGCCGAACGCCACCGCGGACTTGATCGTGCCCTGGAACGCCGGGCCGGCCTCGGTGACACCGAGGTGCAGCGGGTAGTCGCACTGGGCGGCAAGTTGGCGGTACGCCTCGACCATGATCACGGGGTCGTTGTGCTTGACGCTGATCTTGATGTCGCCATAGCCGTGCTCCTCGAACAGCGACGCCTCCCACAGCGCGGATTCGACCAGCGCCTCTGGGGTGGCCTTGCCGTACTTCTGCAGCAACCGTGGGTCCAGCGAGCCGGCGTTGACGCCGATCCGGATCGGGATGCCCGCTTCACCGGCGGCCTTGGCCACCTCTTTGACCCGGCCGTCGAACTCCTTGATGTTGCCGGGGTTGACGCGCACGGCGGCACAGCCGGCGTCGATCGCGGCGAAGATGTACTTGGGCTGGAAGTGGATGTCGGCGATCACCGGGATCTGGCTGTGCCGGGCGATCTCGGCGAGCGCGTCGGCGTCCTCTTGCCGGGGGCAGGCCACCCGCACGATGTCGCAACCCGACGCGGTCAGCTCGGCGATCTGCTGCAGCGTCGAGTTGACGTCGTGCGTCTTGGTGGTGCACATGGACTGCACGGCGATCGGGTGCTCGCTGCCGATGCCGACACCACCCACGTCGAGCTGACGGGTTTTGCGGCGCGGCGCCAGGGTCGGTGCCGGGGGTGCGGGCATTCCCAAACCGATGGACGTCATGAGATGAGATCTCCTAGTCGAAGATGCTGAGCGGGTTGACCAGGTCGGCGGTCACGGTCAACAGCATGTAGCTGACCACCACCAGCAACACCACGTAGGTGGCGGGCATGAGTTTGAGGTAGTTGACCGGGGCTGCGGCGACTTTGCCGCGGGCGGCACGGAACATATTGCGGATCTTCTCGTACGTCGCGACCGCGATGTGGCCGCCGTCGAACGGTAGCAGCGGCACCAGATTGACGGCCCCGAGCACAAAGTTCAACTGCGCCAGGAAGAACCAGAACGCCACCCACAGCCCGGCCTCGACCGTCTCGCCGCCGATGATGCTCGCGCCGACGACACTGATCGGGGTTTCCTTGTCGCGCTCGCCGCCGCCGATCGCGTGCACCAGCGCACCGATTTTGGTCGGGATCTTGGCCAGCGACTTACCGAGCTCGACCGCGAGGTCGCCGGTGAACGAGAACGTGGCGGGCACCGCGGTGATCGCGTTGTACTGCGTCGGCGGCTCACCCCGGGCCTCGCTGACGCCGATGGCGCCGACGGTGGTGGCCTCCTTGGCCTCCGTGCTGGTGAACCGCTTGGTCTGGGTCACGTCGACGACGGTCGTGATGGTCTGACCGTCGCGCTTGAGTTCGATCGACACCGGGCCGTTGAGCTTGCGGATCTCGGTGGCCATCTGCTTGAAGTCCGAGACGGGAGTGTCGCCGACCTTGACGATCTCGTCGCCGGCCTGGATACCGGCCAACGCGGCGGGACCGGGCCCGGTGCACTCACCCATCTTGTCGAGGCTCAGTTGTGCTGCCACACAACCGGTTTCGCCGACCTTCGCAGTAGTGGGCTGATTGATGTTGGGCAGGCCCCACATGATCGCGACCGCATAGAGGAGCACGAACCCGATGATGAAGTTCATCGCGGGCCCGGCGAACAACACCGCGACGCGCTTCCACACCTTCTGCTTGTACATCGCATATGGCCGGTCTTCGGGTGCGATCTCGTCGACCGACGTCATACCGGCGATGTCGCAGAACCCACCCAGCGGGATGGCCTTGATGCCGTACTCGGTCTCCCCCAGCCGGTTGGGCCGCCGCGTCGACCACAGCGTCGGGCCGAAGCCCACGAAGTAGCGTCGCACCTTCATGCCGGTGGCGCGCGCCACCCACATGTGCCCGCATTCGTGCAGGGCCACCGATACCAGGATGGCCAGCGCGAACAGCGCGATGCCGATAACGAACATCATTTGGTGACGAGCCCTTTTCTGACGGATTTCTGCTCGACGGTGCGCCGGGCCATATCCCTGGCCCACCGCTGCGCGTCGAGTACTTCTTCCACGGTAGCGGGTTCGGCAGCCCACTGGTCGGCAGCGTGCAACACGTCACCGACGGTGTCGACGATCGCCGGGAACGAGATCCGATCGGAAAGGAACGCTTCTGCCGCTTCTTCGTTGGCCGCGTTGTAGACCGCGGTCAGGCAGCCGCCACGCGTTCCGGCCTGCCGGGCCAGATTCACGGCGGGGAACACCTCGTTGTCCAGCGGCAGGAATTCCCAGGTCGAGGCAGTGGTGAAGTCACAGGCCAGGGCCGCGCCGGCGACCCGTTCGGGCCAGCCCAGGGCCAGCGCGATCGGCAGTTTCATGTCCGGCGGGCTGGCCTGGGCCAGTGTCGAGCCGTCGGTGAAGGTGGCCATCGAGTGCACGATCGACTGCGGATGCACCACGACCTCGATGCGCTCGTAGTCGATGCCGAACAGGAGATGGGTTTCGATCAACTCCAGGCCCTTGTTGATCAGGGTCGCCGAGTTCAGCGTGTTCATCGGGCCCATGGACCAGGTCGGATGCTTGCCGGCCTGCTCCGGGGTGACCGATTCCAGGTCAGCGGCCGACCATCCGAGGAACGGACCGCCCGACGCGGTGAGCACGATCTTGGCGACCTCGTCGGCGGTGCCGCCCCGCAGGCACTGGGCCATCGCGGAGTGTTCGGAGTCCACCGGGACGATCTGCCCCGGTGCGGCCGCCTTGAGCACCAGGGGGCCACCCGCGACCAGTGACTCCTTGTTGGCCAGGGCCAGCCGCGCACCGGTGGCCAGGGCGGCCAGCGTCGGCGCCAGCCCCAACGCCCCCACCAGCGCGTTGAGCACCACATCGGCTTCGGTGTTCTCGACCAGGCGGGTTGCCGCGTCAGGACCGGCATAGGTCACGTCGCCGACCTTCTCCGCGGCGGCCGCGTCGGCCACCGCGATGTTGGTGACGCCGGTCGCGGCGCGCTGGGCGGCGAGCAGGTCGGGGTTACCCCCACCGGCAGCCAGGCCGACGACCTCGAACCGGTCGGGATTGGCTGCGATGACGTCGAGCGCCTGCGTGCCGATGGATCCGGTGCTTCCGAGGATCAGCACGCGCTGCCGCGCCGGGGAATCGCTCACCAACCCATTGTGCCGCGCTGTGATGGGCGTTCCCTAATGCGCCGGCCAAAATTCGCTTGCGACCGCGCTTACCGTCAAGAGGCCCGTCGAACCTCTCCAGAAAATGAGCATGTCCGCCTTCTCAAGCCCGCTGTTCGCACCGGCCGTCGCCGCGTACTGGCAAACCTGCTTCGCCGGTGACGTGTTGTACCGCGACACGGACTTCACCGTCGTGACCAGGCCGGACCTCGACGTCGACTCCCCCGTCATGGTGCTCAAGACCGCCGACGGCCGGGTCAGCGCAGCCCTGACCCCCGATCTTGCCGACCGGGCGCGACTGGGTGGGCGGGCCAACCTGTCGGAAGCGGAGTTCCGCCGGGCCCTCACGGCCGCCGGCATCACCCTGAACGGCGCGGACTACGTGTTCTACTTCGGATCGGGGACACGCGAGTCGTTGACCGATGACTGCCCGGACGTGCGCCGGTTGACCGACCTCGACAGTGCGATTTTCGCGGAATTCGAGTCGGGCGCCTCGGCAGCTGACCTGGACGGCGCGTACGTGGAGCTCGACCACTGGGCGGTGTTCGGGGCGTTCGAGCAACCTCGGCTGGTGTGTGCGGCCAGCGCGTATCCGTGGGACGACGCGCCGCTCGCCGACCTCGGTGTACTGACCCTGTCGCCCTTCCGCGGAAACGGTCACGCGCGCACCGTGGTTCGCGCTCTGAGCCGCTATGTCTACGAGCAGGGCTACGAACCGCAGTACCGCTGTCAGCTCGACAACTACGCGTCCGTGGCGCTCGCCAAGTCGCTGGGTTTGCAGCCGTTCGGCGAGTGGGAGGTCATCGCCGAGGACGGTCCGGTCGGGATCGAACCGACTCAGGGCTGACTCGCCTGCCGAGCCGACGGGTCGGCCGTGGCCTCGATCTTGAGCACCAGCCCGTCGCGGATGGTCAGCACCACGACCGCGAACAGCCGGTGCCGGTCGTAGGCCAGCAGCACCGGTTCGGCCGCGCACACCACCGTCGCCCCCGGCCCGAGGTAGCGGAGCAGGTTTGTCGCGACGTCATGGCGGCCGTGGTTGACCTGACGCAGGGCGGGGTCGGTGAGCACCGTGCCGACACCCCAGACGCTCGGGTCGAGCACCGAGGCCAGCGCCGCCACGTCGCCGTTGGCACACGCGGTGATGAACGCATCGGTGACCTGTCGGTGCTCGTCGGCGCTGACCTGATCCAGCGTCGGCGCGGCGCCGGTCACCTTCGTCCGGGCCCGGCGCGCCAGCTGTCGGCACGTTCCGACCGGGCGGCCCACCGTGTCGGCGATGTCGTCGAACGGGACCCGGAAGATGTCGTGCAGTACGAATGCGACGCGCTCGCCGGGACTGAGCCGGGTCAGCACCGCCAGCAGCGCCGAGCCGACCTGGTCGTCGAGAGTGACGCGGTCTGCCGGGTCGGAGCCGACAGCCGCGGTCGTGGCCAGTGCCGCCGAGCCGTCGGGGCGTTCGAGCCGCGCCCGGGCCGATCGCAGGAGGTCCAGGGACAGCCGGCCCGCCACCACTGTCAACCAGGCGCGGACATCATCGAGATGCTCCTGGTCGGCGCCGGCCAGCCGCAGAAACGCTTCCTGCGCGACGTCCTCGGCGTCACCGATGTCGCCCAGCATGCGGTAGGCGAGGTTGACCAGATAGGGGTGGTGGTCACGCCACGCCGCCTCGAGACCGGCAGATCCGTTCATGTGTCTACGACGAATCCGCGGCCCGAAAAGTTACTCGTGGCCTTGATTCGTAGCCGCTGTAACTTTCTGGACGGCCGCCCCGTCCTTGATCGCATGAACACAATTCTCGTCACGGGCGCAACCGGCAACGTCGGCCGCCCGCTCGTCTCCGAACTCGTCCGTGTCGGTGCCCGCGTGCGCGCCGTCAGCCGCAATCCTGACGCCGCCGGGTTCCCGTCCGGTGTCGAGGCGGTGCGATCGGCCGCCGAAGGCATGGTCGGCGCCTCGGCGGTCTTCCTCAATTCCCGGGCCCTGGGCCCGGATCTGGCCGCGACAGTCGAATTGGCCCGCGCCGCCGGGGCGCAACGCCTGGTCGCGTTGTCTGCGATCAACGCCGATGACGACGACACCCGGCAACCGTCCCGGGTCCGCGGGGATCGCAACCGTGAAGTCGAGCAGCTGGCCGTGGCCTCCGGCCTGGAGTGGGTCAGCCTGCGCCCCACGGTGTTCGCGTCCAACTTCGCGGGCATGTGGTCGGCGCAGATCCAGGCCGGCGATGTGGTGAGCGGACCGTATGCCGCCGCGTCCACCGCGGTGATCGTCGACGCCGACATATCCGCCGTCGCCGCCGTCGCACTGCTCACCGACGACCTTGTGGGACAGCGCATCCCGCTGACCGGACCACAGGCACTCACCAACACCGAACTGGTGGCAACGATCGGCCGCGTGCTGGACCGGCCGCTGCGCTATCACGAGGTGCCCACCGAGGTGGTACGGCAGCGGTTCGTCGATCTGGGCTTTCCGGCCGCATTCGCCGATGCCTACATGGGCCTGTTGGCCGACACGGTCGAAAGGCCCGCGCTGGTCACCCACGAGGTGGACAAGATTCTCGGTCGGCCGGCCACGACTTTTGCCGAGTGGGTGGCCGACCACCGCGAGCTTTTCGCCAATAGCTGAGGAGGACAAGACATGTCAGGACACGCGACCGAGCCACACCCACCGCGCTGGCTCAAGCCGATGAACAAGGTGATGATGGCGGTGCAGAGCCTCGGGATCCCGACCGGACCGGCGATGGTGCTGACCGTCCCGGGCCGCAAGACGGGTAAACCCCGCCGCACTCCGATGACACCGTTCGACCACGACGGCGAGCTCTACACGGTAGCGGGCTACCCCGGCTCGGACTGGGCGGCCAATGCGCGTGCCGCCCGTACTGGAACCCTGACCCGGGGCCGACGCTCCCGGACGGTCAGGATTGTCGAACTCACGCCGGACCAGTCACGTCCGGTGCTGCGAGCGTTCGCGGTCAAGGTTCCGGTCGGTGTCGGCTTCGCCAAGCGCAGCGGCCTGGTGGTCGAGGGCACAGCCGACGAGTTCGAGGCACTGGCAGGACGTTTGACGGTGTTTCGGTTCGATCCGGCCTAACGCGCCCCGGACAACCCGCCTAAGAGGAGTGGCCCGCGGACACCGGACCGACGGCACGGCGGATCGAGATGTCTCCGGATCCGGTGCGGGCCTGGAGCCTGAATGTCTCGTCACCGTCGGCCGGCCCGTCCGAGGACTGCAACCCGTTGTCGACGGTGCCGGAGTGGGTCTTGAGTTCGAGCCGCGCGGCGGTGCCCTCCGGAATGCCGACTTCGACCTCGCCGCTGCCGGTTTGCGCGCTCAGCGCACCGTTGACGGCTACGGCGACGGTGACAGAACCCGAGGCGGTTTGATGCCTGACGTGACCGTGCAGAGTTCCGACGGTGAGGCTGCCGCTGGCCGCCTGGAACTTCATATCGCCATCCACGCGAGCGATCTGCGCGTCGCCGGACGCGGTGGCGATCCGCGCGTTGCCCGTCAGGTCGCCGATGGTGATATCACCGGAGGCGCTGTCCGCCTTGAGGTTTCCCGCGACACTGGCCACGCGCATCGGGCCGCTCGCCGTGGCGAGACGGCAGTCCGAGTACCCACCCTCGGCGTCGATGTCGGCCGACGCGGAGGACAGATTCAGTCGGGAGCCGGTCGGCAGGGCGATGTCGACGCGGACCGCTCCCCCACGTCCCATCGACAGGACCTTCCTGCCTGCGGTCACCACGAGAGTGCCGTCGTGAAAATCGATCCGGGCCTGTTCGGCCGCGCGCACGTCGGAGGTGCGTTCGGGATCTCGCGGTTTGATGTCGACGACGGTGTCCTCGCGGCCGGTGGCTGCCAGGCGCACCGTGCCGGCAACGACTTCGACGACGGCCGTGATGGGTTCGGCGGTGTGGAACTTGGGCATCGGTTTCTCCTGTCGATCGGTCAGCGGACCCAGCCGCTGAAGGTCTTGTCGGTGCCGCGACTCGCTCGCCCGGTCCGACCGATGGCCGCCGCGGCCGAACGTACGAGCCAGGCATTCACGGACACACCGTCCCGCCGGGCGGCGGCCTCCACCCCGGCCCGCAGGCTCGCCGGGACTCGTAGCGACACGCGCCAGGTGCCGCCGTCACCGTCGTCGGGGACGTCCATGACGGGAGGTGCGGAAGCGTCGGCCTCCGCGGGCTGGACCGTGAACTCGGGGTCACGCCCGTTGAGCCGGACATGGACGGATCCGGGGGCGAATTCGCGGGTGATCTGCTCGGCAGCCTCGGACAGCGCCTCCAGCAGAGCCAGGCGCAGCGCCGATTCCAGTGGCGCGGTCAGTCGGTGGGCCAATGCCTCGGCCTCTGGCCCTCCCGCCGCGGCGGCCACGCCGAGTTCGTGCCGGACGGTGTCGACATACGGCTGCAAATCCATGGCGTCATGGTGACATCATTTTGACATCACCACAAGCGTCATGTTGATGCATGCCGCTGCGGCGCGCACCGAAGGGCCACCTGGACGCGACCGTATGCTCAGGCGGATGAACTCTGCCGAGGACGCCCGGACGTTCCCCGTCACTGCTCGGACCGAGTACCTGACCAGCCGGCACCGTGCGTCAGCCGTCGCATCGGGCGCCGCCCTGTTGGCGGGGATGGTCACGCTGGTCGCGCTCAGCTACGCCGAGGTGTCCGGACTTGTCACCGCCGCCGTTGTGGCCATGTTCATCGCCGCCGGACTGGCCGCTGTGGCCTACGGGCGGCTGGAGAAGCCGGGCGCGGTGCTGATCACGGTCGATGACGACACCGTCTCTCTCGGCCATGAGTTCCACGGCATCGTCAGCTACCCGCTGTCATCACTGATCGCGGTGAGTCGAGCGGGACCAGCTGCTGACACCACGACCGACGGTCGGCTCTTGACCGTGCGGGGGCAGCAGTACCTGACGCTGGCCTTCACCGCCGACGCCGGCAGCGAGGAATGGCGAGTGGCCGTCGTCGGCTCCGACCCCGCGGCCGTCGAGATCCTGCGCCGGTTGGAATCGAGATTGCCCGATTCCGAATCCGGTATCGAAGCGCCGGTTTCGAGTTCGCGGATCGCCGACGCCGGGACCGACGACGCGGCGCGGCGGTTGTGGGAGGAGGCCGCCCGGCGCCACAGCGACATCCTCGGCGCCTACGGCGCCTACGAACTCGACCCGGCGATGTTGTTGCGCTACCCCGCGATCACCGACGTCACCGTCGAACCGACGCAGACGTTCCATGTCGCTCTCGACGAGGCGCAGGCATTGCGCACCGAGGACTTTCCGGGCAGCCGGGGACTGGCCGATGCCTACCAACAGGCGGTGGTGGCCCTGCGCCGCGCCTGGATCGCGTGCGAATCACACGGGAAGAAGGTCGGCACGTCCTATCTGGATGCGACCGATCGCGCTGAACTGGATACCGCACTCAAGCTCTACAACCACGCCACGTCAAGCACCACCCCCGCCGAACAGGCCACCTATTACGGCCGGGTCCGCGAAATCGTCACCAAACTCGCCGACCGTGGCGCCCTGCATCCACCCAAAGTCCAACTCGCGCAACTGGAGGGTGTCACGCGGCGGGCCATCGAGGCGGCCAAACCGCAGTGACACTCAAATGGCGCCGGGCGCAAGGAATTCACCGGTGACCGAGTAGGTCCCAGTCGCCGCATCCACGCCCGCGAGCTCGATCCGGATCGCCAACCGGTGCTGGTCGATCTCCCGGTCGGTCATCCAGATCTCGACAGCCTCCCGTTCGTAGGGTTCGAGGGCGCCACGTTGCATCGCTTGTGCGCGAACGGATTCGAACGCTTCCCGGCTGATGTCGTCGAAAGCGAACGTCTGCCTCCGCGAGTGGTGCGACTCAGCGCTGACCTCGGGCAGTTCGCCCGGCACGATGACGATCTGACCGGACCGGTCACCGGTGTCGAAATCCAGCAGCACCCCGCCGCTGCTCTGGAGTTGGCTCGCGTGCGCGGTCGGCGTGGCCCGGTGGGTGCCGCGGATCTCGAAGTTCGTCAGCACCCGGTCGGAGGCTGTAATCCCGGCCTGTGCCAACGCTTCTCGCGCCTTGTCGAACGACACCGCGAAATCCGCCGGATCGAAGATCTCGCCCACTGTGCCGTCCGGGAGGCCGTTGACGGTCTTGCCACCGAAGGAGCCGGTCAGCATCACCGGAGCGCCGGGCGCCGACCGTTTGATCTCCAGGTCACCCCGCTGCCCCGCCGAGCTCGCACGTTGGGCCATCTTGTCGGCGATCGCGTCCAGATCGGTCGACGCGATCTCGGCAGCCGTGAAAGTGCTGTCCTTGCGGAGCACCCGCTGTGACGGCGTGATGAACGCGTCGCCGCCGTTGTTGATGTAGACGATCGTCGCGTCACCGTTGGTCGGGTCGAGCACCGTGCCATAGTCCGACCCGCTGGCAGTGAGACGCAGATCGAGCAGATTGTTGGACGCCGCCGGACCGAACTGTTCGGCGATCGCGCGGATCATGCCGTCACGACGGGCGTTGAAGTTCATGCTCTTCGACTTGGTTTCGGTATCGGCCCGTGGCACAGGCGACGCCGGCCGACCGAACGAGATATGCCAGGCCTCGCCAACCCCGAACAGCACGGCGAACGTCACCAGCACGGTCACCACCGGATAGATCACGTCGCGCGCGCCGCGGTGATCGCCGAAGCCCGGCGGACGGGAAACGTCGCGCGCGGGCAGTCGATCTGGCGGCAGCGTCGTGAGCGGATTTTCCGTCAGGGAGCGAAAGTTGCCACGTGACATCGACGCGATCCACCGCGCCTGATACACGGTGTCGTGCGGTGGGCTGATCGTCGCGCTCACCAGTGTCGGCTGCAGATCGTCGTCGGTGAGACTGCTGCGGGCGAGTGCGTCGACACGGACCGGCACCGCTTGCGGATGCGTCAGGTCCCCGAACACCTCAAGGTCGGATGCCCGCGAGAGCCGGGGTGCAATCGCAAGACCCGCGACGATGAGCGGAATTGAGACCAACACCGCCACCCACCAGGCGTTATAAGCGCCGAGCCCGATCCCGGCGGCGATGAGGACACCGGCAGCGCCGGCTTGGCCGACGCGCATCAGCGTGCGCTTCATGACCCTCCCTGTCCACACCGGTTTAGCGCGATCATAGTGGCGCCGACCGGGTAGCCCCGGTCAGCAGATCTTCGCGATGACCGTTTCCGCGAACTGCTCGATGGGACCCCGGAATCGGTCGACGCCGGTGGCGCCGTTGGGCATTGAGAGCCAGGGCGCACACATCACCGCGGTGATGCCGAGATCCTCGGCGCGCTTGTACAGATCCGCGGACGGCGGATCCAGCAGCGCCAGGATGATGTCGAACGGCTCGTCCTGCCGCCCGTGGTCACGGCGCAGTTCGGCCAACCGGGTGGTGTAGCGGGTGGCCTGCTCCAGCGTGTAGGCGTAGCCGATCCAGCCGTCGCACGATCGGGCCGCCCGCCGCAGCGCCGCCTCTGATTCACCGCCGCACAGGATCGGCACGGGGGCGGGCGGATGCGGTTCGATCATCAGCTCGGGAACCGAGTAGTAGCGCCCGTCGTACGACACCCAGCCGCCGCGCCAGATCTCGCGCAGCGCCGGAATCATCTCGTCGAGCCGCTTGCCGCGAGTGTCGAAATCCTGGCCCATGAGCTCGAACTCCTCACGCATCCAGCCGACCCCGACCCCGAGCGCCACCCGACCACCGGAGATCACCGCGGCCGTCGCCACCTGCTTGGCGACCTCGAGCAGCGGACGCGCGGGCGCCACGTATACGGCGTTGGAGAAACGCAACCGGCGGGTCAGCGCCGCCATTGCCCCGATCAGAACCCAGGAGTCCGGCCAGGCCGTCTCCGGCGCCCACGGTGGCTTACCCGTCGACGAGTCCGGATACGGCGATGACAGCTCGCGCGGATAGATCATGTGATCCGAGCAGACCATGCCGTGATAGCCGGCCTCGTCGAGCAACGGCGCCACCGCCAGCGCGTCGGTGGTGTCCATGAATGCCGTACCGCTCCAAAACTGCATCTGCGCCCTTCCGTGTATTCCGGTGTGTTCATAGGCAGCATGGACACATGCCCACACTGCTCTGGTTCCGGCGAGACCTGCGGTGCCACGACCATCCCGCCCTGCTGGAGGCCGCACGAGAAGGCGGCGAGGTACTGGCCTGCTACGTGCTCGATCCGCGACTGGAGGCATCCGCGGGTGCACGTCGCCTGCAGTATCTGTACCGGGCCTTGCGCAACCTCACCGACAACCTCGATGGAAGACTTCTGGTGACTCGTGGCCGACCAGAACAGCGGATTCCGGCGCTCGCCCGGGCCATCGGCGCCGCCTCGGTGCACACCTCGCAGGACCACGCGCCGTTCGGCCGGCGTCGCGACGAGGCGGTCCGGGCGGCCCTCGGCGAAACCGACCTGTGTGCAACAGGATCGGGCTATCTGGTGTCGCCCGGCAGGATCACCAAATCTGATGGCGCGCCATATCAGGTCTTCACGCCGTTCTTCCGCGCCTGGCGTCGGCACGGCTGGCGCATGCCTGCGGATTCCGGGCCCGATTGCGCGCACTGGATCGACCCGGCCGATATCCCTGACGACATCTCCGCACGCGTCGAAATTCCTTCTGTCACAGGACAACTGATTTTCGAAGCAGGCGAGGACGCGGCGCGGTCGCAGTGGCGGGAATTCGTGGCGGAGGAATTGGCCGACTATCCGGCCCGGCGCGACCGCCCGGGCCTCGATGCCACCAGCCGGATGTCGGCGCACCTCAAGTTCGGCGCCATCCACCCACGCTCCATGGCCGTTGACCTCGACTCGAACGATGAGACCTACCTGCGCGAGCTGGCCTTCCGCGATTTCTATGCCGCCGTGCTGCACCACTGGCCCGACAGCGCGTGGCGAAACTGGAACCGCGACTTCGACGCGATCGAAGTGGACGACGGCGAGGCGGCCCAGCAGGCATTCGAGGCGTGGAAGGACGGCCGGACGGGCTTCCCGATCGTCGATGCCGGGATGCGCCAGCTCGCCTCGACCGGCTTCATGCACAACCGGGTGCGCATGATCGTGGCCTCGTTTCTCGTCAAGGACCTGCATCTGCCATGGCAATGGGGCGCGCGCTGGTTTCTGGACCAGTTGATCGACGGCGATCTGGCCAACAACCAGCACGGGTGGCAGTGGGCAGCCGGTTGCGGCACCGACGCCGCACCGTACTTCCGCGTTTTCAATCCGGACCTGCAGGGCGCGAAGTTCGACCCCGACGGCGACTACATCCGACGCTGGATACCGGAGTTGGCCGATGTCGCCGATGTACACAAACTCGGCGCCGGACGACCGAGGTCGTATCCGGAACCGCTCGTCGACCACGCCGAGGAGCGCCAGGAGGCCCTGCGGAGGTACCGGCGCCTCGGTTGAACCCCCAGGGCCGGCGTACGACGCAGTGTCGTATGTCAGAATGTGCGGAAGCCAAGCCTGAAGCCAGTTCGATCCGGAGGAGCAACCGTGGCCAGCACCGAAGTGGAGCGCAACAACGGCGTCGACGTCGAGGAAGTGCCGTCCGCAGCGTGGGGCTGGTCGGATCTGAACATCAAGGTGATCCACCTCGGCGGCATCCTGTCCGCGATCTTCCTGCTGGTCATGATGCACGGCAACCACATCGGACATGTCGAGAACTGGTTCCTCATCACGTTCGCGGCGCTCATCTTCCTGGCCGTGATCCGCAACATCTGGCTGCGTCGCCGCGGCTGGATCCGCTAGCCGCACAGCGCGCCCGCCGGCCCTACAACCGGGCCGGCACATCGATCGCGGTATCCACCGGTCGCATCGGGCGAATCAGCCCCTCCTGGGCGAATGACGCCAGCAGCTCGCCATCCTCGGTATGCACCTGACCGCGAACATATGACATCCCCTGTCCGGCCGCGGTGCTCTCGTGGCCGTAGAGCAACCAGCCGTCCCACTCCACCGGCTCGTGGAAGCTGACCGATGTCGACATCAGGGCGGTCGACAGCGTCGAGTGCGCCTGCGCCGTGCCGATCCCGCGATGCGGCCGCATGGTGGTGGAGATTCCGAGTTGGCCCGTGAAATATGCCAGCAGCGCCTTGCCGAGTTCGTCCCGTTCAGGGATCGGGTCATAGCGCAGCCAGGCGTAGAGTTCCGGCGGCCCCACCTCCTCGGGACTGTTCACATCGACCACATCGACCAGGCGCAACTCATGACCGGCCATGGCCCGCCCGGCCGGGTGGGCGTCCTCGGGCGTCTCGACGTCGGGCCGCAACGCATGGTGACTGACGACGTCGCCCGCGGGCACATCGGCGAGAACCGTAACGGTCGCGCACAACCGTGAATCCTGGGCGACGGCCACCACAGCCGTCGCCGTCGAACGGCCCTCGTGCACCACGGTCACCGCCAGCTCGACGGTGGAGTCGATCTCGACCGGCCGGGTAAAGACCGCATGGGCCGAACGAATTGCCTTGTCGGGGAACCGCTTTGCCACTGCGACGATGGCCTGGCCCAACGCTTGCGTACCCTTGGCCACCTTCCTGCCGTCGGTGCCGGCCGGTCCGGTGACGCCGACGAACCGGTCCGGTCCGGCCTGCGTCACATCGAACACCTCGAGCAGACCGGCGACAGACGCCTGTCGGGACATCAACACACCGGCACCAGATCGGCCTCGAGCAGGCCCGCAGATCGTCCGTACCGGAACAGTGTCTCGACCTGCCCGGTCGAACCCGGATTCGCCCCGGCGATCACCAACGCGTGAGCCTTGAACGCCAGCGCTGCCGCGCTCGGCTGGTACTGCACATGGTCCACGGCCCCGCTCAGACCGTCAGGGCCATGTGCCCCGAAAAAGACCACGCCGGTACCGGATCGGCGCACGGCGCGTACGTGGTCACCGGATTCGAACCGATCGGTCCCGATCGCCGTCATCGTCACCGCATCTGCCTCGGTCGACCACAGGCCGGTCAGATCAACGGCTTTCACCCCGAGGATCCGGAGTGCACGCTCGTCTGCACAGGCGTCGGCGGCGACGCTGACACGCCAGCCCGCCATCGCCCGGTCGAACAACCATCCGCCGATAGCCGACACCACGGCGGTGACGTCGGCGGCCACCACGTTGAGTTCGTACTGCAGGGTCTTGTCGGGCTGCGCCCGCGGCCCGGACAGCGGGCCAGTGCGGGCAACCGTGCCGTGCACATTGCCGCCGCGCGCTTCGGACAACTGTGCGGACATTCCTGACTGTAGGGACATAGGGCATCCAATCCGGGTCCAAAGGGCTGATCGGCCGGCACTCTCGACGGGGGTGTTGCGGTGTGGCCCGCCTCACCCAACAGCGTGACATTCTCAAGAGAATCTGTAAAGCTTCTATCTGGACGCAGCGATCGACCCCCCGAACGGACACCGCTGCGTTCGATGGCCGCGCCCATATCCATCAGTCTGCCAAAATGGAGGTCCCGCAATGAGTCTCGTCGCAGGGCGGGGTCCGTTGAGTACACAACCGGCCGGTTGGTTCACGCCACCGCTCGCGGGCGGCACGGTCTACGTCGAACCGCACCCGCGCCGTATTCAAGCCCTGCGCGGCGATGTCGCCGTGCTCGACACCGAACATGCCCTGATGGTGCACCGCGCCGGCCACCCGCTCAGCTATGCGTTTCCGAGCGACGAGGTCGGCGGCCTTCCGCATGCGCCGGTGGCCGAGGCACCGGGATACGTGACGGTGCCCTGGGATGCCGTCGACGCGTGGTTCGAAGAGGGACGCAAGCTGGTGCACTACCCGCCGAACCCCTACCACCGGATCGACTGCCGGCCGTCCCGCCGAGGCCTTCGGGTGACGGCCGCCGGGTCCGTTCTCGTCGACACCGACGACACAGTGATCGTCTTCGAGACGGCACTGGAACCGCGACTGTATGTGGACCCCACCCTGGTCCGCACCGATCTCCTGCAGCCCAGTTCGACCACGTCGTACTGCAACTACAAGGGCATCGCCGCCTACTGGTCGGCGGTCGTGGGTGACACCGTCATCGCCGACGTGGCGTGGAGTTACCCCGAGACCCCTCCGGAGTCCCTGCCCATCCAGGGATTCCTCAGCTTCGACACGACGCGGGTGGACGTACTCGCCGAGCTTCCCTCCTCGGGGGCGTCGGCAACCTGCGGCTGCGAGCTCTGATCACACCGGGAACACCGAGGAAGGCGAACAACTTTGGGCATCGTGACGACCAGTTCCGAAACCGCGTTCACACAATCAGCGGAGGAGATCTATGACTTCGTCACCAATCCGGCGAACTGGGTGAAGACCTACCCTGGGAGTGCGCACATCGGCGGACTACCCGAGCGGCTGCCGCTCGAGGTCGGCGACACCTGGACCGAGGCCGGACCCGACGGCACGCAGATCTACACCTGGCACCTGGCGATCGCCATGCGACCGCGGATGTGGGTGTTCAACTCGGTAGGCCGGCTCGGCCACGATGCCGACGGCAACGGCGGCAGAGAAGGCCGCATCACCGTGCAGTACCAGTTCACCCGCCCGGGCAACGACATCACGCTGTTCAGTCGCACGATGACCATCGAGGCCTACAAAGATGCCCCGTTGCCGGATGCACTGTTCCGCGTGGTCAACCCGGCCAACATCGACGCCTATCACGCCGCTGTGGCCCGAGAGTTGAGCGGCGAGTCAAGCTAGCTGCCGCGGCTGAGCCGCGAATCAGGCACGGCGGCTGAGCCGCGAATCAGGCACCGCGGCTGAGCCGCGAATCAAGCCGGCACGGCTGAGCCGCGGATCAGACGCCCGCACCGCCCTCGAAATCGTCGGACAGCGCCGCCGCCAACTGCAGGGTGCGGCGCCGGAACGCCGGCCGCAGCAGATCGAAATGGATCTCGGTGCCCGCCGCGATGTGTTTGTCCCACGGCAGCACGAACACCCGGCCCGGAGCCACATGCTTCTGGAACTGGTGCACCAGGTCGCCGGTGTTCACGTTGGGTTTACGGGGCCCGACGTGGTTGACCACCACGCAGGAGCGGTTGAGCAGGTCCTGGTACCCGTTGTGACGCAACCAGTCCATGGTCACCGCGGCCTGGCGGGCACCGTCGATCGAGGCACTGGCCACGATGACCGCACTGGAAACCGTCGCCAACACGCCGCGGCCGGCCGGCGCGAACATGTCGGCCGCGCAGTCGGCCAGCACCAGGTTGTAGTGCTTCGAGACAGCGGCGGTGGCCGCATTCCAGTCGGCGTCGTTGAAGGCCCGACTGGCACCGCTGTACTCATCGCTGGACAGCACTTCCAGCTTCGACTCGTTCATGCTGGTGTAGGCCCGGACGTCGTTGTAACGCGACAGGTCCTTGGCGGCCAGGAGATCGCTCACCGTCGCCGCGGACTGCCGTCCTGCCCGGTCGGCCAGATTGCCGCCGGCCGGGTCGGCGTCGACGGCGAGGATCCGGTCACCCCGAACCGCGCTCAGCACCGATCCGAGCGCCACGGTGACGGTGGTCTTGCCCACGCCGCCCTTCAGGCCGAAGACACCGATCTGGTGGGACTCACGGGCGGTGCGGCGCACCCTGGCGTAGAGGTCCAGTTCGTACAGCTCGTCGCGGGACAACCCCAGGTTGAGGCGAGTCGTGACATAGACCGCCCGCCGCCAGCCGCGCCGCGGCTGCATCTTGACCGAGGAGCGCACGCCGACGCGGGAGAGGTTGTCGATGGCGCGGGGCTCGCCCGGAGCGGCCGCCGGGACCGGTTGTTCCAGGATCCAGCTCCCGGCCGAGGACGACCCGCTGATCGGGCGGCCGGGGACCGGCGGGAGCTTGGTGGTGATCTCCGATTCGCGGGGAGCGGCGAAATTCGAGGTCAGAACGATGGGAGGAGTCGATACCCTGGCGTCGCCGTGGCGGGACCGTCCGCTCGGCAGGGCCGCGACCGGTCCGCCCAGCAGGGCGTCGAGTCCGCCGTATCCCAGAGGTTCCCTGGCGTGTTTGGCGTCGCCGGAGTACATGAGCCGGTCGTCGTCGGCCGACATAGTTACCTCTCAATCGCTTACTCGCTCCCGACGTACCCGGGTTGACCCCTCAGGCGTGCCGTAGCCATCGTCGCACCGGCCGCACAGATTTGTCCGTGCGAAATCCGGATAGAACAGACCTGCATTATTGCCCACAACGTCGATCGCAACCACCGCCGTGCTGGCCAGCTACCGCGTCATCCGTGCAGGGCGCGGCGCAACGCCGCACCTTGTAGTGCGAAAAGCTGGTGGCTGACCTCCCACTCGGGAAGCAACGAATCGAACCCGTGGCACGTCCCGGGAAACAGATGCAGTTCGGTGGCAACGCCGTCGGCGAGCAGCCTGCGCGCATAGTCGAGTGCCTCGTCGCGCAGCGGATCGAGTTCCGAGCAGGTGATCAGTGCCGGCGCCACACCGGCCAGGGTGGCGGCCCGGGCGGGCACCGCCGCCTCCGGAACGTCCCTCGCGCCCGCATAGTGCCGCCACATCGCCACCGTTGCCGGGCCGTCGAAGCCCGGGGTGTCGGAGAATTCCTGCTTGGAACGGGTGGGCCGGTCATCGAGCACGGGCTGATGCATCGCCTGGAACACGATCGGTGGAGCGGAACCGGCTGCGGAGTGCTGGGCCAGCAGCGCGGCCAGCGCGCCGCCGGCGCTGGTGCCGGCAACTGCGATGCGGCCGGCATCGATGTCGAGTTCCCCGGCCAGCGTGGCTGCCCAGTTGAGCACCACCATCGCATCGTCGAAAGCGGCCGGATACGGATACTCGGGCGCCAGCCGATAATCCATCGCGATCACCGTGCACCTGGCCCGCCTGGCCAACTCCACGCATTGGATCTGGTCGGTGTCGAGATTGCCGAGGACGAAGGCACCCGAATGGCAGTAGACGACCACCGGCGACGGCGACGGTCCACCGCGGTAGATGCGAACCGGGATGGTGCGCCGCCCGAGTGCGACGCGGGCCCCGACGATCTCCACACCGGGGGTGTCCAGCACCTGCGCAGCGTCCCGCCGACGCTGATCCAGCGAGGTACGCACCACGCCCAACTGCTCGGCGCTCAGGTCGGTCCGGGCCTCGGCAAACCCGTGTAACGCGGGGTCGAGGCGCTCCAGCCAGGCCATGGCTCAGCCGTCCGTCCGATCGGCGGCCGCGGGGACCCGGGCCGGGTAGTTGATGGGCGGTTCGAAAGTGTAGTCCGCGGACCGGAACCGGCGGGTCATCGACCAGAAAGCTCGGGCGCTGCGCGGCCACTGGGTGACCACCCGGCCGCTCGGGGCCCGGAAGTAACTGCTGCACCGGGTCAGCCACACGGTGCCCTGCATCCACCGGTCGATGTCGGCGAGAAACGCGGCCATCGCGCCGGGACGCACCGCCACATAGGACTTACGTTTGCGCCGAAGGTGTTTCAGGGCCCGCACCACGTAGCGGGCCTGCGCCTCGAGGATGAAGATGACGCTGTTGGAGCCGACATTGGTGTTCGGCCCGTACAGCATGAAGAAATTCGGGAAGCCCGGCACCGTCATGCCCAGGTAGGCGAATGCCCCGTCACTCCAGGTGTCGTGCAGCGACGCCCCGCCTTCACCGGTCACCTCGATCTCACCCAGGTAATCGGCCGCCGCATAACCGGTGGCGCACACCACGACATCGACGTCGAGTTCCCGGCCGTCCTCGGTGACCAGGGACCGGGCCCGCAGCGCACGAGCCGGGCTGGACACCACCTCGACGTTGGGCTTGGTCAACGCCGCGATGAAATCCGGGGAGAACACCAGTCTCTTGCACCCCAGCGGGTGATCCGGGGTGAGCCGGGCGCGCAATTCCTCGTCGGCGACGGTCGATTCGAGGAGGTTGAGTGCAATCGCCTTGAACTCTTGGGTCTTGTCGCTGCCGTTCTCGATGACCGCGATGTTGGATTCACTGCGCAGCCACAGCCGGGTCCGGTAGATCTTCTTCGCGAACGGCACATGCGCGAACAGCCAGCGTTCCCGGTCGGTGTACGGGCGGTCGGGCTTGGGCAGCACCCAGGTCGCCGAACGTTGCACCGAGTACACCTTGTCGGCCACCTTCGCCAGTTCCGGAACCACTTGGGAAGCAGTCGATCCGGTGCCGAGAACGGCTACCCTGGCACCGTCGAGCGCCACGCTGTGATCCCATTCAGCGGTGTGCATGACGGTGCCGGTGAACGGCTCCTCGGCCACCAGATCCGGTTGCAGCGGCTGGGTGAACAGTCCGATGGCGGACACCACGATGTCGAAGCGGTGCTGCCCTCCCGAGGCCGTGGTCAACAGCCAACTGTTGGTGTCGACATTCCACCGCGCCGAGGTGACCTCGGCGTTCAGCTGCAGATGCGGACCCAACCGGTAGCGCTCGGCGCAGCGCTCGAAGTACTCGAGGATCTCCGGTTGCCCCGCCCACAGCCGGCTCCAGCCGGCATTGAGATCAAACGAATACGAGTAGAGGTGCGACTTCACGTCGCAGGCCAGACCTGGGTACGTGTTGATCCGCCAGGTTCCGCCGACCCCGTCCTCGCGGTCGAAGATCGTGAAATCGTCGAAACCCGCCTTCTTCAGGAAGATTCCGAGCGCCAGCCCACCCGGACCGGCACCGATGATCCCGACTGACAGTCTTGAACCGGGCACCTGCGTCATCCGATCTGCAGACATTGGCCGCCGTCGATGACGAGCTCCGAACCGGTGATGAACGCCGCCTGGTCGGACAATAGGAACGCCACCGCGTCGGCCATCTCGCTCGGCTTGCCCAGCCGCCCCAACGTGGCCCGCTCCGCCAGCCGGGCCTGGGTGGACTCGTCGAGCATCGGCGTCTCGACGGGGCCGGGAAAGATCGAGTTGACCCGGATCCCGTGACGGCCGAGTTCGGCGGCCGCCACCTGCGTGAGGCCGCGCAGTGCCCACTTCGACGAACCGTAGGCCGCGTGGTGCGGAAACGGGCGGATCGCGCCGGTGCTGCAGGTGTTCACCACCGCGGCGCTGTCCGCGCGCCGCAGCGGCTCGAGCGCTGCCTGCAGTCCCAGGAACGGCCCCAGGCAGTTCACTCGCCACAAGCCCTCGAAACCGCTCGGGGTTTCCTCGGCGATCGAGGCACTGTGCAGCACACCGGCGTTGTTCACCAGTGCGTTGAGCCCACCAAATCGGGCCACGGTGGCCGATACGGCAGCTTGCCAGTGCTCTGACGATGTCACGTCGAGCTCGACAGCCAACACATCGTCGCCGAACTCCATTGTAGTAGGGGTGAGTTCGTCGATCAGATGATCCCCCGCGGTCACCCGGTAGCCGTCGGTCACCAGCCTGCGCACGATGGCCGCGCCCTGGCCCCGGGCAGCTCCGGTCACCAAGGCCACCCGGGTGCGGCCGGGCTGTGGTCCTGCGTTCAGTTGTAGCCTCCTCGTTCGGTGCCGGTCGCGGCTTGCGCGGGGGCAGACGGACCGTCGGTATTTCCTGTTGCCTCGTTGAGGTGTTCGGTGGCACCCCGGCGCAGCGCCTGCGATTCCGAGGCCAGCGTGATCATCTGGAACCCCAAGTCGGCCATGGCCTTTCCGAGTTTTCCTGCGCCGGCATGGATCCCGGAGACCAGTCCGGCCGCATGGGCGGCAGTCCGGATCGCGACCATCGCCGCCCGCACCTCGGGATGCGTCCAGGCATCGGACAGTTGGTAACCCATCGAGATGGCCAGATCAGCCGGGCCGACGTAGATCCCGGTGAGGCCGGGCACCGCGCAGATCTCGTCGGCAGCAGCCAGACCCCGCGCGGTCTCGATCATCGCGAACACACTCACCCGGGCTTCCAGCGCTGCGGTGTCGTGTCCCAGACCAGCACGCAACGGCCCGAAGCTGCGTATCCCGGCGGGCGCATATCGCGTAGCCGCCACCGCCGAGGCGGCCTGCTCGGCCGATTCCACCATCGCGATGATCACCGCGTCAGCGCCGGCGTCGAGCACCCGGCCGATCGGTGCGGGATCGGCCGAGGGCAGGCGCACGGCGGTGGCGATCGGCACGTGCTCCAGGCGCCGCAACAGCAGCGCCACGTCCGCATCGTCGAGATACCCATGCTGAACGTCGAATCCGACGTAGTGGTATCCCGCCGCGGCGAACTCCTCGGGCCCGAGGATCGTCGGCCCGACCACCCATCCACCCCAGACCTGGGAGTTGGATGCCAACGCGTCCTGCAGGCGACTGGGGTTCATCGGGTGATCGCAATCTTGACGCGCCCGGGCACCGGACGACAGGCCAGTTCGAATGCCGCCTGCACATCGTCCGAGCCGAAAGTGTGGGTCACGTAGCTGGGCAAGAGGTCGGGATGCTCCCTGGCAAACTCGTCGGCCCGGCGCAGCACGCGCTGACGGTCCAGTGTCACACCAGATTTCAGGGTGAGGTTGTTCCGCAACATCGTGCGCATGCTGATCGGATAGCTGTCGTCGTCGGGCACCCCGAAGTAGAACACCGTGCCCCCGAACGCGGCGGCTTCCAACGCGTGGTTGAGCGTGGCGACCTGGTGCCCGACCGCCTCGATGACGACATCGGGCTTGTCCGCGTGTTCCAGATGTCGGACCCAACGGTCACTGGTGGCCCGGACCGCGTCGTCAACCCCGAACTGGGCGCTCACCGAAGAACGATCCACCGGATCCACCCCGGTAACCCGTGCGGCACCGAAAGCCTTTGCCACATAGGAGAACAACAAGCCGATCGAGCCCTGTCCGATTATCGCGACGTGACGGCCTTCCAGAACCGGCAGTTGTTCGACGGCGTAGAGGACACACGCCAGCGGCTGCAGGCCGACGGCCTGTTCCGGCGTCAGCGCTGGATCGTAGGAGACCAGCCCGGCTCCGTCGGCGATCACGCGGCCCATCAGACCGTCGAAACCCGACGCCCACCCCACCACCCGCTCGCCCGGCCGGTGGTCCGGATGGCGGCTGGCCAGTACCTCGCCCACGATCTCGTGGATGGGGAAGCCGTTCATCTCCGCCGCGCAGCATCCGGTGTCCCCCGGCAGCTTGCCTTGGGTTCCACGGAATCCCGGGAGATCGCTGCCACAGATACCGGCGGCCAGGAAGTCGAGTAGTACCTGGCCGTCGGCCAAAGATTCCGGCGATGGTTCTGAAACCTCTTGCCGCTCGAACGTAAATGGAGCGACGAGTCGATACGACCACACGTCACACCTCCACGGGAATGTTGTTCCAGCCCCACTGGAAACTCGACGGCGGCCGGGATGCCGAGGCCTCGTCGATGCGGTAATCAGGCACGCGCTTGAGGAATTCCTGGATCATGATGGTGATCTCCAGCCGGGCCACGTGTACGCCGAGGCAGAAATGCTGCCCGTGGCCGAACGACAACAGCCGTTCGATGGGCCGGTTCCACACGAAATCGTCCGGATTTTCGTACTCCCGTTCGTCTCGGGCGGCCGACGCCAGCAGTGTGATGACCCGTTGCCCGGGATTGATGGTGGTGCCGTGAACGGTGTACGGCCGCCGCACCGTCCGGGCGAACCACTGCGCCGGGGCGCTGTGCCGGATGATCTCCTCGCGGGCGACCGGCACGTTGGCGTCCAGATCGGAACGTACCGCGGCCAACTGGTCGGGGTGCCGGAGCAATTGCCACAGCCCGGTCGCAGTGATCTTCGGAACCGTCTCGGTGCCGCCGATGAACACGCCGAGCATCTGCACAGCGGCTTCCATGTCCCCGAACGCCGATCCATCCGGCAGCCGGAAGTCGATCAGGGCATCGGCGATCGGCACGCTGCCGTCGTGACCGGCTGCGCGCCGCCGCTCGATGATCGGGGTGAGGTAGGACAGGTAGCCGGGGCGGGCGTTGCCCACCTCCACCCCCTCCCCGGGTTGCGCGAGGCTGCCCGCGTTGACCGTGGCCAGCACCTCCGGCGCGAGATCGACTGGCAGTCCGACGAACTCGCACACCATCGCGGCGGCGACGATGCCACCGTAATCCTGCGTGAGGTCGAAGGTGCCGCGTGGCAGCAACTCGTCCAGGCGCTCGTTGGCCAACGTCCGGATCCTCTCGGCCAGCTTGGCCGCCGACCGCGGCCGAAACTGCGCCGAGGTGCACCGCCGCACATTCTCGTAGAGCGGGGAATCGAAGTTGGCGTGGAAGGGCATGGGATGAAGCGGCGGATCGGGGACCGGGCCGTCGTTGCGGTTCGCCAGCACGTTCGCGGCCGGCAGGGTCCCCTCCGAGGCGACGAAGGTCCCGTCGTTGAGTCCGAGCATGTTCCAGATGTCGTCGAACCGGGACAGCGCGTAGGTGTCCCATTTGTCGATGTAGTACACCGGGTACTCGTCGCGCAGGATCCGGTAGTACGGCAGCGGGTTGGCCATCACGTCCGGATCGAACGGATCGTAGGTGAAATCCTGCAGCACGGGCTGATTCACGGCAGTCCTACTTCAGCGGCGACGGCGGCAGGGCTGAAAGAATGGAATCTTCCCAGCCGTCGCGAAGCGCGGGCGCCACGCTCATCCAGGTGACGATCTCCGCGGGCGGATTGCCCTTCCACGACGGGTAGTGGTTCTCGAAGCAGTCCCAGTCGTCGTCGAGTGCCCAGTAGTGGATCACCTCGTTGAACCGGAAGGTGGTGATGAACGAACCCAGCCAACGTTTGCCGGTGCTTTCCGACCACGGCACATACAGCCGCTCGAGTTCCCGGATGTAGTCGTCCTGACGTCCGGGCTTGGTCTCCATGATCTCCTGGATCACCAGGCCGGCACCGAAGTTCGCCTCTCGCAACTGTGCGAGTGTCCGGTTGTACTTGCCGGCGTACATGATTCGGCCCTCACCACGGGCCCCGATCTCGGACAGGTAGGACGCCCACTGCAGTGCGGGCTTCTCGTGGCTGCCGCCGACCGCCTGCGCCTTGCCGATCCGGGCGTAGTCGGCGAATGCGTCGATCTCCCAGATGATCGTCACCTGCGGCCAGTGCCCGTTGTAGGCCGTGGTTTCCCAGATCGAGAACAGCCGGGCTCCGAGGTCCTCCATCATCGGCTGATAGACCTCACCGAAGATTTCTGTGAACCGATCGGTTCGACCGGACCCAAGGTCGATGGTCTCGTGCAAGTACAGCAGCGTGTGGCCGTAGAACTTCTTCATCACGACGCTCCGGTGGTTGACAGTGACACCCTGCGAGCGTGACACTTGAGGCGTGTTTTGTAAAGGTGCGGGAACATGACGGCGGGAACCGACCAAACCGGGACAACCGAACTGGCACAGGGTTTCTGTTTTGGTGAAGGCCCGCGCTGGTTCGAGGGTCTGCTCTGGTTTTCCGACATGTTGGGCGAGGCCGTGCACACGGTCACGCTGGCAGGCTCCATGACCACGCTGCCTGTCCCCGGACATTCCCCGTCCGGGTTGGGTTTTCGGCCCGACGGCACCCTGCTGATCGTGTCGACCGAGCGCCGCCAGGTGCTGCGCTACGACGGCGACGCAGTCGAACTTCTGTCCGATCTGACCGACCTGGTCCCCGCCGCCCTCGGTGACATGGTGGTCGATGAGCACGGCCGGGCCTATGTCGGATCGCAGGCCCGTACGGATGGGGTGATCGTGCGCATCGACCCCGACGGCACCACGGCTGTCGTCGCCGAACATCTCGACTTCCCCAACGGCATGGTGATCACCCCGGACGGCGCCACCCTGATCGTCGCGGAGTCCACCGCACGACGACTGAGCGCGTTCGCCATCGGCGCCGACGGCGGCCTCACCGATCGGCGGGTGTTCGCCGAGGGGCTCGACGGCCCTCCCGACGGTCTCGCGATCGACGTCGAGGGCGGGGTGTGGGCGGCATTGACGTTGGCCCACGAGTTCCAGCGCATCGCGCCCGGCGGATCGGCCATCACGCATCGAATCGAAACCGACGGACGTACCGCGATCGCGTGCGCCCTCGGCGGTGTCGAGGGACGCACGCTGTTTCTGGTCACCACCACCGACGCCTATCCGGAGCGACTGATCGGCACCAAACTGTCGCGGGTCGACGCGCTGATGGTCGAAACGCCCGCTCCGGGCGATCACGACTCACATCACCACCACTGACGACAGGTAGACATGTCTGACTCTTACTACGAGCTGATCGACGAGAACGATCCGATCGGAGCGAAATTTCGCGCGACCGACATGGCGCGCGGCACCTGGTCGGCGGCGATCCAGCACGGTGCCCCGGTATCGGCGTTGCTGGTGCGGGCGCTGGAAGTGTGTGAGCACCGTGCCGAAACCCGGTTGAGCCGGGTGGCGATCGATCTGATGGGCGGCGTGCCCTCCGAGGGTGATCTGTGGGTACGTGCGCAGCTGGAGCGACCGGGCAAGCAGATCGAACTGGTCAGCGCCGAAATGCTGGCGACCGGGCCCGATGGTGATCCCCGGGTGGTGGCCCGGGCCAGCGGTTGGCGGATGTTGCGGCTGGACACCACCGCGGTCGCGCACACCGGGGTCGAGCCGCTACCACCGCTCGAGCAGGCCCGCAGCCGCGACATGGCCAAGAACTGGGAGCCCAACTACGTGCACAGCGTGGACTGGCGCTGGCTGACGGTGCCGCAGGCACCCGGGCCCGGTGAGTCCTGGCTCAAGCCGACGGTCGACGTGGTCAAGGGTGAGCCGATGACGCCGTTGCAGCGGCTGTTCGCGGTGGCCGATGACGCCAACGGAATCGGCTCCAAGATCGACATCCGAAAGTGGACGTTCCTCAATACCGATCTGGTCGTGCACATCCACCGAGTGCCGGACGGCGAGTGGATCGGCATCCGTGCTGACACCAACTATGGGCCCGACGGTATCGGCACCACGGTCGGGACGCTGTTCGACCAGAGCGGTGCGGTCGGCGCGATCCAACAGTCGGTGCTGGTGCGGCCGCGTCCGCCCAAGCGTTCCTAGCGCGAGCAGACACTCAAGTACCCGTCAATAGCGCTTTTTGGGTACCTACGCGTCTGCTCGCCGAAGAACGTCACGGGTCAGGTCGGCGACGCTCGCCACGCCCATCAGCGTCAGCGTCGACCGGATCTCGGCAGCCAGAATGTCGAGCACTGCGCCCACCCCCGCGCCACCGGCAACGGCCAGTCCGTAGAGGTAGGGCCGGCCGATCAGTACGGCGTCGGCGCCGAGAGCCAGCGCCGTCACGATGTCGCTACCGGTTCGCACGCCGCTGTCCAGCAGCACGGTGGCGCGGCCGCCGACCGCGTCCGCGATGTCGGGCAACGCGTCGACCGACGCGATCGCGCCATTGAGTTGGCGCCCACCATGATTGGACACCACCACCCCGGTGGCGCCCACGTCATCGATCGCGCGCACCGCATCGCCGGGTTCCAGCACGCCTTTGACGAGGAACGGCCCGTCCCAGCGCTCGCGGAGCGCGGCGACGTCACGCCAGCTGAGATCCGGCCGCATCCGGCGATTTTGGATGCTGACGGATTCCACCGCCCCTTTCGCTCCGGCGGTATGGGTGAGACTGCGCATCGTCATCCGCTGGTGTCGCAGCAGCCCGTACCACCAGTGCGGCCGGATCGCGGCGTCGGCGATCCGGCGCGGAGTGAGGATCGGCGGGTGCCCCATGCCGGTGCGCCGCTCCCCCGTCCGGTTGCCCTGCACGGGAACGTCGACCGTCACCACCAGGATGCGATACCCGGCGTCACGAGCCCGGCTGAGCATCGAATCCGAGAACGGGCCGTCGCCCCATGGATACAGCTGGAACCAGTGGTCGGCCGAGGTTCCCGCCGCGACTTCCTCGATGGAGTACGACGACGCCGTGGACAGCGTCAGACGGGTTCCGACACGTTCGGCGGCTTGCGCGGCGGCCAGTTCACCCGACCAGTGCGCGAGGCCGGTGAGTCCCGTGGGGGCCAGCACCACTGGCAGCTCGAGTCGCTGCCCGTCGATCGTCACACCCAGGTCAGCCTCGGAGTGACCGGCCAGGACCCGTTGGCGCAGTGACCAGTTCGCAAAGGCGTTGCGATTGGCGCGCAACGTGCGCTCGTCTTCGGCCCCGCCGTCGAGGTAGGCCCACACCATTTTCGGCAGTACCCGGCGCGCCACGTCCCGATAGTCCTCGACCGTGACCAACGGGGTCGGTGTGCGCAACCGGTACTGAAAGGCCGGGCTCATTTGATCGCGATGGGCGTGACGGGTGAGCCGACCGCGTTGCTGATGTGCAGCGGCGGCGCCACGAACAGGAAACTCCACAGGCCGTCAGCAGCACAGTCGGCGGCCAGCTCGTCGAGATCGAGGATCTCGGCCAGCGGCATGCCCATGTCGCGGATCAGGATGCAGTGCAGCGGCAGCGTCTCCCCTGTCTCGCTGGGGATCACCTCGATGGCCCAGTTGTCGCTGCCCACCGCCGCGACGCCACGGTCATGCAACCAGCGCGCACAGTCGATGCCAAGGCCCGGCTCGGTGGACATCCAGTCGTCGCGGCCCTGCGCCAGCAGCCTGCCCCGCCACCCGGTGCGCACCAGCAGGAAGTCGGCCTCGCCGACCGTCACGCTCTGCGCCTGTTCGGCCGCTTCGAGATCGGCCGGGGTGATCGCGGTACCGCCTTCGAGCCAGTCCACTCCGTGTAACCGGGCGATGTCGAGCAGCACCCCGCGCCCGGCGATCTTGTCGGTGAAGGCGTCGACAGCCAACTGACGGGCGCCGGCACGGGTGCGGACCTGGTCGGTCGAGTAGCCGTTGTACAGCTTGTCGTCGTAGGCGACGTGCGACAGGGCGTCCCACTGAGTGCCGGACTGCAACGGCATGATGATCCAGTCGTCAGCAACCTGCAGACCGTGTGGCTCCCAGTCGTCGGGCTGCATCGACATCAGGTGAACCGGGTTGAGCCGGCCGCCGATACCGCTCTGGGGACCGTCCTTGCCCACCGGGATACTCAGCTGAAACACCTTGCCCGAACGGACTTCACGGGCCGCGGCCTGCACATGACGGGGCTCGACGAGGTTGAGGGTGCCGATCTGGTCGTCCGGCCCCCAGCGGCCCCAGTTGGACAGTTCCCGGCCGAGGTCTTTGAAACTCATGCTTTACAGAATTGCACACAATTGTCAACATGGCAGCTATGGTCGCCACCCATTCTCCGCTGCTGTCGTTCGACACCACCGACCCGGCGTTCGTCGCCGAGCCGTGGGAGCGTTACCGCGAGATCCGGGATCTGGGCGGAATCGTCTTCAACGAGCGGATCAACCGCTGGATGGTCGGCGAATTCGACCTGGTCAAGCAGATCCTCAGCGCACCTTCACGGTTCGGCTCCGAACGCGGTCAGGTGGAGCACGCCGCGGTGTTCGGCGGGCCGACGATGGAGTTCTACGACGGTCCGCACCATGATCAGATCCGGTCGATCTGGTCCGGCGATTTCCGCCCCAGGGCCTTGGCACGACTGCGCCCGGTGATCACCGAAATCGTCCGGTCCAGGCTGGAGCCGGTCGCCGCCAGATTGCGTGATGGCGAAACCGTCGAGGTGGTCTCGGAACTCACCCGTGGCATCCCGACGGAGGTGATCGCGCACATGCTCGGCGTGGAACCGGAGATGGTCGGCCAGTTCACCGTGTGGAGCGACGCGATGGGCGCTTCCGCCGAGGGCTACAGCATGCCGAACGAGCACGGAGCTGACTTGATCGCAGCCGGGAAACACGCAACCGCCCAACTGAATTCCTACATTCGTGAGCAGTTGCCCCGCCGCGGCTGCCCCGCCGACGACAGCTGGGATCTGATCGGGACGATGGTCGCCCACGAATACGCGTGTGAGCACATGACCGAGCAGGAGATCGTCGCCAGCAACACCCAATTGGTGTTCGCCGGCAACGAGACCACCGCCAAGCTGCTCGCTCAGATCGTCGCGACGCTGGCCACACATCCGGATCAGCGCCGAGCCCTACAGGCAGATCACACTCTGGCGCTGGACGCGGTGGAAGAGGTGCACCGCCTGGAAACGGTGTCGCACTCCATCTTCCGCGATGTGGTCGGTGACGGCGTGACCGTCGGTGACGTTGCCATGGCCGACGGTGAACGGATCACCCTGCTCCTGGGCGCGGCCAATCGCGATCCGCGACGCTGGGAGCACCCCGACGACTTCGACGTCACCAGGCGCAAGCTGTCGCACCTGGGATTCGCGTTCGGCCTGCACAGTTGTCTCGGGATGAACTTGGCTCGTCTGGAGGCCCAGATCTTCCTCGAGGAACTGATCGGCACCGTGGGTGACTGGCAGTTGGCCGGTCCACTGGACTACGGCACCAACTACACGGTGCGCGGGCCGAGCCGGTTACTTGTGTCGCTGGGCTGACGATTCAGTCGCCCAATGGCCAGTTATGACACGAATTCCGGAAGATCGTGCACATAGCTGGCCGGTCGACGTGATTCAGCCCTGCATCCGCAGAGCCCCAGCCGGACACTGAGTCACGGCCTGCTGCAATCGTTCCCGGTCGCTCTCGGGGTGGTCGTCGCCGTGGATGTGCACCATGCCCTCGTCGGAAACCTCGAACACGTCCTCGGCGATCGATTCGCAGATGCCGTGCCCGGTGCACTTGCCCAGATCGACTTCCACGCGCATGGCCGCGACCTACGCGATGTGCGCGGGCACGCGCTTGATGCCGTGCACGAAACTGCTGTACAGCAGTTCGGGCTCACCGAACTCGACGGCCTTGAGCCGAGTCAGCAACTCACGGAACAGATGTCGCAACTCGGTCTTGGCCAGCTGATTACCCAGGCAGAAGTGCGGGCCGCCACCACCGAAACCGACCTGCGGATTGGGCGAACGACTGAGGTCGAAACGGCCGGGCTCGGTGAACACCGACTCGTCCCGGTTGCCCGAACAGTAGAACAGGCCCACCTTGTCACCGGCCCTGATCTGCTGGCCGGCCAGTTCGACGTCCTCGGTGGCATGCCGCGCGAACTGGATCACCGGGGTGGCCCACCGAACGAATTCCTCGGTGGCCAGACCGATCCGGTTGTCGAAATCCTCCAGCAGCCAATCCTTCTGGTCCGGATTTGCGGCCAGTGCCATCATCGCGTGGGTGGTGGTCTGCTTGGTGGTGTCGTTGCCGGCCGAGGCCAGCAGGATCAGGAAGGCGCCGATTTCCTCGTCGGTGAGCCGGTGGCCGTCGACCTCGGCGTTGACGATGCTGGTCATCAGGTCGTCGCCGGGGTTGGCCCGCCGGAACTTGGCCAGCTCGACCCCGGTGTTCGAGATCAGCATGATCTCGTTGATGGTGGCCATCGCCCGCTCCTCGAGAGACGAGTACTCGTCGTCGCTCATGCTGAAGAGCTTTTCGGCCGCCTTGGCCAATGCGGGCTGATCGGCGGTGGGCACACCGAGCATGTCGGAGATCGTCCGCATCGGTAGCTGCGCCGAGCACGCCTCGACGAAATCGACGTCGCCGGCGCCGATCAGTTCGTCGACGACGGAAACCGCGTTGCGGTGAATCTGCTCCTCGATCTTGCGCACGTTCCGCGGGGTGAACGCCGAGCTGATCAGGCGGCGATACGTGGTGTGCTCGGGCGGATCCATCATCAGGAAGAAGGTGGCGAACTTCTGCACGTCGGCCGGCATCGGATCCAGCGCCACACCCTTTGTGGAGGTGAACAACTCAGGATGCTGGCTCACGAACTGGATGTCGGCGCGGCGGGTGATCGCCCAGAAACCCGGCTCTTCGACGTCGAAGAGTGTCGACAGCGGCTGATGCCAGCTCAGGCCGTCAGCGGCACGCAACCGAGCGAAAGTCTCGTCGCGCTTCGCGAACGGCCGGCTCCAGAAGTCGTGCGACGTGATGTCGAATGGGCTGTATTCGCGTGCCTGCGGTGAGCTGGCAACTGTCACGGTATTCCCTCCCTGCACGGCGTCCGACCACAGTGTCGCGCCACGAATTAGCGTGACAGTTCGTCGATAGTTTGTAAAGCTGTGGGCATGGCGGAAATATCGTCCCTCGACGACGAGAGCAGTACCCGAGGGCGGATCCTGGCCGCGACCGCCGAGGTGCTCGGGGCCAACGGGATGACCAAGCTCAGTCTGTCCGAGGTGGCGATGCAGGCCGGGGTGTCCCGGCCCACGCTCTACCGCTGGTTCGCCTCCAAACAGGAGCTGCTCGACGCGTTCGTCGTGTGGGAGCGCAAGTATTACGAACAGGCGGTGGCACAGGCCTCCGCCGATCTGCCCGAGGGCGAGCACCTGGATGCCGCCCTGCGCACGGTGGTCGAGTACCAGCAGTCCTACCCGGGTCTGCGTATGGTCGATATCGAGCCCGAACAGGTCATCAAACGCCTCACCCAGGTCATCCCGCTGATGCGGGAGCGCCTGCAGCGACTGACCACCGGGCCCGACGCCGACATCGCCGCGGCCACCGCAGTGCGGGTTGCGGTCTGTCACTACCTGGTTCGCAGCGATGACGCCGACGATTTCCTCGCACAGCTGCGCCATGCCGCCGGCGTCCGACACCCGCATTGACCTGGGCGAGCCGCATCCGGCGCTACGCTGGCGGCGGTGACCGACTCCATTGATGCCATCGCCGGGCTCGACCTGACCGACCAGGCCGCGCTGGGCAGCGGCGCGAGCTTCTGGACCACCAAAGCAATCGGCACGGTGCCGGCCATCATGCTCACCGACGGACCGCACGGCGTTCGCCGTCAATCCGGCAGTGCGACAGATCATCTGGGCATCTCCGGCAGTGAGCCGGCGACCTGTTTTCCGCCCGCGGTCGGGCTCAGCCAGACCTGGGATCCCGAACTGGTGGAACGGATCGGTCAGGCTCTCGGCGACGAAAGCCGTGCGCTGGGCGTCCACGTGCTGCTCGGCCCCGGAGTCAACATCAAGCGCGACCCACGGTGCGGGCGCAACTTCGAGTACTACTCCGAAGACCCGCTCCTGTCCGGCACGCTCGGGGCGGCCTGGGTGCGCGGCGTACAAAGCCGTGGTGTCGGCGCGTCGCTGAAACACTTCGCGGCCAACAACGCCGAGCACGATCGCATGCGTGCCAGCTCCGACGTCGACGTCCGCACGTTACGTGAGATCTACCTGCGGACGTTCGAGATCGTGGTGCGCCAGGCCCGACCCTGGACCGTGATGTGCTCCTATAACCGGATCAACGGCGTCTATGCCTCGGAGAACACCTGGCTGCTGACCACGGTCCTGCGTGACGAATGGGGTTTCGACGGCGTGGTGGTCAGCGACTGGGGCGCGGTGTCCGACCGGGTCGCGGCGGTGGCCGCGGGCCTGGACCTGGAGATGCCGGCGACCGGTGGCAGCTCCGATGCCGAGGTGGTGCGCGCGGTCCGCGCCGGCGAGTTGGACGCGGCTGCCGTCGCACGGGCCGCCGCACGGGTGGCCGACCTGTCGCGCCGCGTCACCCGGACACCCCCCGCTGCAACATCATTCGATGTCAATGCCCACCACGAGCTGGCCCGCGAGGCGGCCACCCGAGCCATCGTGTTGTTGAAGAACGACGATGATCTGCTGCCGCTGGCGCCGTCAACCCTTGCGGTCATCGGCCGGTTCGCCCAGGAGCCCAGATATCAGGGTGGCGGCAGTTCCCATGTGAACCCGTCCCGCGTCGACATTCCGTTGGACGAGATCCGCAGGCTGGCGGGCGACCATCCGGTCAGCTACTCCTCCGGAACCGACGTCGCGGCTGCAGCCGCGGCCGCTGAATCTGCGGAAACCGCAATCGTATTCCTCGGGCTCACCGCCGAAGAGGAATCCGAGGGCTACGACCGCGAGCACATCGATCTGCCGCCCGAACAACTCGACCTGTTGCGTGCCGTCGTCGAGGTCCAGCCGCGCACGGTGGTGGTACTGGCCCATGGTGGCGTGGTACGCCTCGACACCGTCGCCGATCTGGCCCCGGCGGTCATGGACGGGGCGCTGCTCGGGCAGGCCGGCGGCGGCGCGCTCGCCGACGTGGTGTTCGGCGTTGCGAACCCCTCGGGCCGGTTGGCCGAGACGGTGCCGCTGCGGCTGCAGGATTCTCCGGCCTATCTCAACTTTCCGTCCGAATCGGGTCACACCGTCTACGGGGAGCGGATGTTCGTCGGCTACCGCTGGTATGACACGCGGGATCTACCGGTGGCATTCCCGTTCGGCCACGGCTTGTCCTACACCTGCTTCACGTACTCGGATCTCGAGCTGGAGGCTACCGGTGCCGGTGTGACCGTGCGTGTGACGGTCACCAATACCGGAGATCGACCGGGCCGGGACGTGGTGCAGGCCTACGCCGGGCTACCCGGCTCCCGCGTCGGCAGGCCGGCGCGTTGGTTGGCCGGATTCGCTTCGGTCACCCTCGAACCAGGGCGCCGACAGACGGTCGAAATCGCCGTCGACCGAACCGATCTCGCGTACTGGAGCACGGATGCCGCCCGCTGGGTCGTGGAATCCGGCGGATATGAGGTGTCGGTGGGGGCATCAAGCCGAGACATCCGGCTGAGCGCGACGGTGACCGTCGCCGGCGACGAGCCGGCGCGGCCGTTCACCCGGGAGTCGACGCTGGGCGAACTGCTCGCCGACCCCACGGCAGCGCAGACCATCCTGACGGCGCTGGGTAGTGCATCCCCGTTCGGTGCTGCCGATTCCGCGCTCGGCAGCGACCTGCTGCGGATGCTGGAATCAGTGCCGGTCGGTCGGATGGTCGGGTTCTCGGCGGGCAAGGTCACCCGCGAGCAGCTCGATGAACTGCTCGCGGGCATCAACGCTCACCGATCCTGACCGCCCCGTAGCTCGGCCAGGATCTCGTCGGTGTGCGCCCCGAGGGTCGGGGCAACCATGCGTGGCTGCCACGGCGTGGCCGAGAAGTCGGCGGGGCTGGCCACCATCGGCACGGTCGACATGCCGTCGGGCACTTCGACGATGCCACCGGCAGCGTGGAACTGCTCGTCGGCGATGACGTCGTCGAGGCTGTTGATCGGCGACCAGAAGAAATCGGGCTCGCCATCGAAGAGCGGGGCCCAGTGGTCCATCGGATGGGCAGCGAAGATGGTGTCCAACTCGGCGATCAGCTCGCGGGCGTTGCGGTACCGGTCCCGCGCCGTGGCGAACCGGGTGTCGGTCAGCCAGTCCTCGCGAGCCACCACCCGGCACAGTGCGGGCCAGTGCCGGTCCCCCTGCAGCCCGACGATCCAGAAGCGCTTCCCGTCACCGGCGGCGTAGTTGTTCATACACGGGTTGGCCATTGCCTCGCGTTGACCGATCGCGATCTGTTCACCGCTCATCAGCACGGTGTTGAGATCGAAGCTGACGGTGTAGGCACCCTGCCGGTACAGCGAGGTGCTGACCAATTGGCCTGTGCCCGTGCGGTTTCTGGCGAGCAGCGCGGCGCACACCGCGGCCGCCAGCGTCATTCCGGCGGAGTGGTCCCCCATGCCGCCGCGCTGAAACGGCGGAGTGTCGCCGGGGCGGGTGAGCAGATCGGCCACACCGGCGCGCGCCCAGAACGCGGCGACGTCGTAGGCCGCCCGATCCGCCTCCGGCCCGGTCAGGCCATAACCGGTGACCAACCCGTACACCAGACGTGGATTGCGCGCCGCGACGGTCTCGAAGTCGAGTTCGAGCCGGTGCAACGCTGCCGGGCGCACATTTGTCAGGAAAACGTCTGCGGTAGAAAGCAATTCCCGTGCGTTATCACGTCCCTCGGTGGTGGCGAGGTCGAGGACGATGCTGCGCTTGGACCGGTTGTCCATCTCGAAGGGCGGGTTGGCCGCCACGCCCAGGTCCGGATCGAGGCCGAGCATCCGACCGAAGGTTCGCGCCGGATCACCCGAGGGCGGTTCGATCTTGATGACGTCGGCGCCCCAGTCGGCGAGGATCGCTCCGGCGGCCGGCGCGGCGACCCACACGCCCAACTCGATGACCCGAAAACCCTCCATCGGACCCGCCATCAACGCTCCTTCCGAAAATGCTTTACAATCTGATTGAGATTTGTAAACTTGGCCAATGCTCACACCGGCCCGCCGCCTCGTCCCTGTCGCCGGCTTGGCCGCACATATCGGCCATGGCGTGCAACGTATCGCAACCGACGCGGCCGTCAGCCGAATGCGTGCAATGCCCCGCCGCATCGGCGACCTCCACCCGGCCTACCTGTCGCAGCTCACCGGGCGCAGGATCGAATCGGTATCGATCATCGGCGGTGACGCCGGCACGTCGTCGCGGGCGCGACTGGCACTGACGGGAGTCGACGCGCCGGAATCGGTCTTCGTCAAGATGCCCGCCGAAACCGCGGCCACCCGGATGATGGGCGAGCTGGGCCGGCTGGGGCACACCGAGGTGCGCTTCTACCAACAACTGGCCGACGGCCTGCCCGGAGTGCCCCGCGCCTACGGCGCCGCCTTCGATGCCCTGACCGGGCGGTACGTACTGGCATTGGAAGACCTGACGCTCAGCCCATGCGAGTTCACCGACACCCTGCATCCACTGGACAAGGACCGCGCCGCGCAGACCGTCGAGCTCCTGGCCCGGGTCCACGCTTCGTTCTGGGGGCGGCTGCCGGCCAGAACCGGCACCGGGCCGCTGGGCTGGCTGTATTCCGCGTCCGGGGACCACACCTCGCTGATGACCGGTTCCCTGCTCAAGCTGTCGACGAAACGGCTGGCCGAGAGCACCGACATACCGGTGGCCGACGGCCGGTTCATCGACGAGAACTATCGCGCGGCGGCCCAACTACTGGACCGGCCACCACACACCGTGATGCACGGTGACGCGCATCCGGGCAACCTGTTCTTCCGCGACGGCGAAGCGGGCCTGCTCGACTGGCAGGCCGTGCGCCGCGGCCATCCGGGCCGAGAGCTGGCCTACACGCTGGTCACCTGCATGACCACGGCCGACCGGCAGGCTGCCGAACGCGACCTGCTCGAAGAGTACCGACGCGCACTCGCCGCGGCGGGCGGACCGACGCTGGGTCACGATGACCTGTGGGAGCGCTACCGGCTCGGTGCGATCTACGCCTACGCCGCACCGGTCATCACCGCCGGACTCGGCGGTATGCAGGATGAAGGTATCGCAATAGAAGGAGCCAGGCGGGGCGTGGCAGCCTTGGCCGACCTCGAGACTGTGGCAATACTCAAGAAGTTGCTGTGATGGTCCTACCATTTGGTGAACCACGAACAACCAAGGCCTGGACGTGAATGAACCTCTACCCGCGCAGCGGGACGCATCAGTCGAAGACACCTCGACACGCCACCGAATCCTGGTCGCGACGGCCGAGGTGCTGGCCCGCAGCGGTCAGACCAAGCTGAGTCTGTCCGAGGTGGCGCTGCAGGCTGGCGTTTCCCGGCCCACGTTGTATCGCTGGTTCGCCGACAAACAGGAGCTACTCGACGCGTTCGGTACCTACGAGCGCGAGATGTTCGACCACGGCATCAGCCGCGCGACCGTAGGCCTGCGCGGCAACGAGAAGCTTGACGCCGCACTGCGTTTCATCGTGCAGTATCAGCAGTCGTATTCGGGGGTCCGGCTGGTCGACATCGAGCCGGAAGTCGTGATCGCCCAACTGGCCAACGTCATCCCCCTCATGCGCGCACGACTGCTCAAGCTGCTGTCGGGCGCCAATGCCCCGGTCAAGGCGGCCACCGCGATCCGGGTCGCGGTCTCGCACTACATCGTGCGCAGCGATGACGGCGACCAGTTTCTGGCGCAGCTGCGTCATGCCGTCGGCCTGAAACAGCCCGACTCGAACTGAGAACTCCAGCCTCGCCGCTACTTGTTTCTGCTCGGTTCTGATTGTTTCTGCTCGGTTCTGAACCCCTTTCCGTCACGCCGGCGTGACTCTCGGCGCCGACCGCCACTCTGGCGTGACATTCGGAACTCTACGATCGCAGAGACTTCCCGATCGGTCAAATCCTCGTTTTGAGGGGTGACACGACACGTAAATTTTGTAAAGCTATCGGCATGACTCAGGTGCAGAGCGACACCGGCGTGCTCGCCGGTGACGAGCGGATGCTCATCGACGGGGAACTCCAATACACCAGCGGCGGCGCGAAGTTCGACGTCGTACACCCCGCCAGCGAGCAGGTGGCGGGCCAGGCCACCGACGGCACGGTGGCCGACATCGAGCGTGCCGTCGGTGCCGCGCGACGAGCCTTCGACGAAACCGACTGGAGCCGCGACGTCGAGTTCCGCTACCACTGCCTGATGCAGCTGCACGACGCGCTGGATGCCGAGAAAGAGCGTCTGCGCCGGATTCTGGTCACCGAGGTGGGCTGTCCCATCACCGTCACCGGCTCCCAGATCGAAGATCCGATCGGCGAGGTCAAGCACTGGGCCGAACACGGCAGGAATTTCGAGTACGTGGTCGACAATGGCGTCCACCAAACCCAGCTCGGGCCGGCGCGACGCAAGATCGCCTATGAACCGGTCGGTGTGGTCGGCGCCATCACCCCGTGGAATGTGCCGTTCTACCTCAACGTCGCCGAGACCGTTCCGGCCTTGATGGCCGGCAACACGGTGGTGCTCAAGCCCGCGCAGCTCACTCCGTGGTCAGGTACCGAGCTGGGTCGCATCGTCGCCGAGCACACCGACATCCCGGCCGGCGTGTTCAACGTCGTCGTCTCGAACGCCAATGAGGTCGGCGCCGCACTGTCGGCGGATCCGCGGGTGGACATGATCACCTTCACCGGTTCGACCGCGACCGGACGCGCCATCTTGGCCGCCGGCGCGTCGACGGTCAAGAAGACGATGCTCGAGCTCGGCGGCAAGTCCGCGCACATCGTGCTCG
This sequence comes from Mycobacterium shunyiense, assembly GCF_058270035.1. Classification (NCBI taxonomy): domain Bacteria; kingdom Bacillati; phylum Actinomycetota; class Actinomycetes; order Mycobacteriales; family Mycobacteriaceae; genus Mycobacterium; species Mycobacterium shunyiense. Next base: position 183,039 of record NZ_JBZDPT010000034.1, read on the forward strand.
ACGACGCCGACTTCAACTCGGCACTGCCCATCGCGGCGATGATGGCCTGCGTCATGAGCGGCCAGTCCTGCATCCTGCCCAGCCGGATCCTGCTCCCCCGCAGCCGTTACGACGAAGGAGTCGAGCTCCTCAAGGGCGCGATGGAGAACTTCCCGGTCGGCGACCCGTGGACCCCGGGCATCATGCAGGGCCCGCAGATCAGCGCCACGCAGCGCGAAAAGGTGCTCGGGCTCATCAAGTCGGGCATCGATTCGGGCGCCCGCCTGGTCACCGGCGGCGGCGTTCCGGAAAACCTGCCCACGGGTTACTACACTCAGCCCACGCTGCTCGCCGACGTCGACCCCGATTCGCAGGTCGCGCAGGAGGAGATCTTCGGACCCGTGCTGACGGTCACCCCGTATGACTCCGACGACGAAGCGGTCGCCATCGCCAACAACTCGATTTACGGCCTGTCCGGGGAGGTTTCATCCGGTGACGTCGACCGGGCCTTCGCCGTCGCACGCCGCATCCGGACCGGCAACGTCACCATCAACAGCCGCAGCCACTTCGGTATCAACAGCCCGTTCGGTGGCTCGAAGCAGAGCGGTCTGGGCCGGCGCAACGGCGAGGAAGGCTTCAAGGAGTACTTCGAATCCAAGACCATCGGGATGCCCGAATAGTGAGCGAGCATTCCGACATCTCGGCCCTGCTGTACCGCTACGCGCGGGCGGTCGACTCCAAGGACTGGGAGCTGTACAGGTCGGTGTTCACCGAGGACGCACACATCGATTACTCGTCGGCGGGGGCCGTCGTGGGCAGTCGCGACGAGGTGGTCGACTGGTTCGCCGCCAACTTCGGGGTGATCCCGTGGAGCATGCACTACATCACCAACGTCGAGATCCTGGAAAGCGACGGCGACGCCGCAACGGTGCGGGCGATGTTCTACAACCCCATGCAGTTGCCCGGGATGGCCGAGATCAGCGCGTGCGGCGGGTACTACCATCACGAGTTGGTGCGCACCCTCGACGGTTGGCGCAGTCGCAGTCTGCGCGAAGAGAACCTGTGGTTCACCAACGCGCCGGGTCAAGCCTGACGACCCACGTTGACATTGAATCGACGCAGACGTCTACTCGACCTTTTGCACCCTCAGTTCAAAGTCGACGCCGCACCTCAGCCCTCGGCGGCCAACTGGCCACAGGCCGCGGCGATCTCACGCCCCCGGGTGTCGCGCACGGTGCACGACACGCCCTTGGCCTGAACGCGTTTGACGAACTCACGCTCGGCGGGTTTGGGACTGGCGTCCCATTTGCTGCCCGGCGTCGGGTTGAGTGGGATGAGGTTGACGTGCACCAGCTGCCCCAGCTTGCTGTGCAGCTTCTTACCGAGAAGGTCTGCGCGCCAAGGCTGGTCGTTGACATCGCGGATCAACGCGTACTCGATGGACACGCGACGGCCGGTGACGTCGGCGTAGTACCGCGCCGCGTCCAGAACTTCATCCACCTTCCACCGGTTGTTGACCGGCACCAGGGTGTCGCGTAGTTCATCGTCGGGGGTGTGCAGCGACACGGCAAGGGTGACGCCGAGGCGTTCGTCGGCGAGCTTGCGGATGGCCGGAGCCAGACCGACCGTCGACACCGTCACCGACCGGGCGCTGATCCCGAAACCGTTCGGCGGCGGCGCAATGATGCGCTTCACCGCGGCGACCACCCGGTTGTAGTTGGCCAGCGGCTCACCCATGCCCATGAAGACGATGTTGGACAGCCGCCCGTCATGTTCGAGCCGCATGGCCGACGACGCCGACCGGACCTGTTCGAGGATCTCGGCGGTGGACAGGTTGCGCATCAGGCCGCCCTGGCCGGTCGCGCAGAACGGGCAGGCCATGCCGCAGCCAGCCTGCGAGGAGATGCACACCGTGTTGCGCTGCGGATAGCGCATCAGCACCGACTCGAAGGTCGTGCCGTCGCCGGCGCGCCACAGCGTCTTGCGGGTCTCCCCCGCGTCGCACTGGACCTGCTTCACCGGGTCGATCAGCGTAGGGAACAGTGCCTCGGCCACCTGATCTCGCACCGCGGCAGGCAGGTCGGTCATCTGCTTCGGGTCGGCGATCAGGCGGCCGTAGTACTGGTTGGCCAGCTGTTTGGCCCGGAATTTCGGCAGCCCCAGCTCGGTGACGGCAGCAGCGCGGCCGTCCTCGTCGAGGTCGGCAAGGTGCCGCGGCGGCATGCCGCGGCGCGGGGCTTCGAAGACCAATTCCTGCTTCATGTCTTTTCCAGTATCAGGCTTGTTCGGCGAGAACATCGTGAACAGTGCGCTCAACGGTGTCCAGGACATCGTTATCCACCCCGGGACGGCCGCGGACGAAGACCGATGCGCGGCTGGCCGGGGGCAGCCCCTCGGCCAGACACAACCCGTCGGGCAGCCGGCCGATCATCGGCAGCAGAGCCACCCCGAGACCAGAGCGCACCGCTGCGAACAGGCCGGAGAGGTTCGCGGATTCGGCAGCGATGCGGTAGTCGGTCCCGCTGCGGTCGAGCGTGGCGAACGTGGGTTCGCGCAATGTGCAGGGTTCGGAGAACATCACCACCGGCAACGGCTGGTTCGCCGCGTGCGCAGCGAGGCTGCGCCCCGAAACCCATTTCAGTGCAAGCGTTCCCGAGGCGTGAGCGGGGTCCATCCCGGAACCGTCGAGCATCACGGCAAGGTCGACCAGACCGTGTTCGACGGCGTCGGCGAGCGTGACATTGCGGTCGAGGCGAAACCGCAGCCGCCAGTTCGGCAACCGCTCGCCCAGCGCCGCAGTGAGGGCGGGCAGCATGACATCGGCGCCGTGCTCGGTGGCACCGATCAGCAGCACCTGTTCCTCGGCTGCACCGAGATCGGTCAGCGCCGCGTCGTGGGCGGCGAGGATGCCCCGGGCGTGCCCGAGTACGCGGTGGCCCAGTTCGGTGAAGGCGACCCCGCGACCGGACCGTTCGACGACGGGGCCACCCACGACGGCCTCGATCCGCCGCACATGCTGGCTGACGGCCGACTGCGTCATGTGCAACACCGCGGCGGCACGGTGAAACCCGCCACAGTCCGCCACCGCCACCACGCTGCGCAGCGGCGCGATGTCCAGCACCTGACCCATGCGATCAAGGTACTCCGATCAGTACTCACGATCAAAGACCTGGTGTTTCACCCTATTCATCGGGTTATTCCGCCGAATTGATTAGCATCGATGATCAATCGTGATTGCCGATAATCGTTGGACCGCGCGCACGAGGCTCGCTCACGATAGGGATCATGCCGCCCACTCCGATGCCGATGCGCACGGCGACCACCGTGACGTTCTTCTACGCCCTGGGTTATCCGATCGGGAACCTGGCCGTGCACGCCCTCTCCCCGATGGCGGTGTTGGCGGTTCGTTTCGGGGCGGCAGGACTGATCCTCGGCACCTGGGCCGGGCTGGCCCGGGTCGGCTTCCCGACGGGCCGGAAGCTGCTGCACGTCGCGGTGGCGGGTCTGCTCATGCAGGCGGTGCAGTTCTGTGCGCTCTACGTTGCGATTCAGCAGGGCGCCCCGGCAGTGCTCTGCGCGGTGGTCATTGCGATGAACCCGGTGGCGACGGCACTGCTGGCCGCGGTGTTCCTACGTGACCGGCTGACACCACGCCGGATCGTCGCGTTGGTGCTCGGTATCGCCGCAGTGCTGGCAGCATGCGCGACGCGACTGGTCACCTCAGGTGGTATCGACCCGGCAGTCGGATTGCTGTTGGTGGCATTGCTCGGTCTGGCGGCAGGCGGGGTGTATCAGCAGCGGTTCTGCTCTGATGTCGACTTCCGGGCCTCGACCTCCGTGCAGAACGCCGTCGCGTTCCTACCCGCGTTGGCGCTGGCGCTCAGCACCCCGATCGAGGTGCATGACGCCACCAAAGCCGTGCTGGCGGTGGCCGGCGTGGTGCTGCTCAACGCCATCCTCGGGGTGTCGCTCTACGTGCGGGCCATCAACCTGCACGGGGCGTCGGCGGTCGCGATGCTGTTCTGTGTGATCCCCGCAGTCGCCGGGGTGTTGTCCTGGCTCATGCTCGGCGAGCGGGTGAACATCGGCATCGCCGCGGGACTGGTCCTGGGTGCGATCGCCTGCTGGCTGAACGCGTCTGCCACACGCAGCGAACGCGGTCTACGCGAGGAGCGTGAGCACGATCCAGCCGACGACGGCGGACGGCAACATCGCGTCGATGCGGTCCATGATCCCGCCGTGGCCCGGCAGTAGCGTGCCCATGTCCTTGATGCCGAGATCGCGTTTGACCTGCGATTCGACCAGGTCCCCGAGCACACCGGTGATCACCAGCAAGAGGCCGAGCGGTACGCCCACCCAGGCCGGCTTGTCCAACAGGAACGCCACGGACAACACCGCTGCGGTGACACCGAACAGCAGCGATCCGCCCAAACCTTCCCAGGACTTCTTCGGACTGATCGCCGGCGCGAGCAGATGCTTGCCGAACAGGACGCCCGCGACGTAGCCGCCGATGTCGGCGAAGACGACCGTCACGATGATGGTGAAAACCCGGACTCCGCCGTGGTCGGCGAAGATGAGCAGCGCGGTGAAGGCCGCGAACAACGGCACCCACGTGGCAAGCAGGATCGTGGCGGCGACATCTCGCAGGTAATTGACCGGTTGCTGGTCCAGGCCCTGCCCGACCAGACGCCAGACCATGCAGACGACGATCGTGCCGCCATAGGCGCCCAGCAGACCGACGGCCCCGAAGGGCCACGTCAGCCAGATCATCGCCTGGCCACCCAGCAGCAGCGGAACGGCGGGCAATGCGTAACCGTGCTCACGCATCCGCCGGATCACCTCATGGGTGGCGATGGCGATGGCGATGGCCAACAGCGGCAGCCACCAGATGGGCGCAAAGAGCAGGGTGCCTATCGCGAGGGCGCCGAGGACCACGCCGACGGTGATGGCGGCCGGCAGGTCACGGCCGGCGCGCGAGGTCTTCTGCGGTGGCTCGGTCTGTGCCACGGGACTGGGGTGCTGAAGGTCGCCTAGACCTCCAGCAACTCGCCTTCCTTGTGCTTGACCAACTCGTCGATCTGACTGGTGTAGGTGTGGGTGGATTTGTCGAGATCCTTTTCCGCGCGCCCGACCTCGTCCTCGCCGGCCTCGCCGTCCTTCTTGATCCGGCTGAGCTCTTCCATCGCCTTACGACGAATGTTGCGCACGGACACCTTGGCGTCCTCGCCCTTGGACTTTGCCTGCTTGACCAGCTCGCGGCGGCGCTCCTCGGTGAGCTGAGGGATGGAGATCCGGATGATATTGCCGTCGTTCGTCGGGTTGACCCCGAGGTCGGAGTTACGGATCGCGTCCTCGATCGGCCGGAGCTGAGCGGCCTCGTAGGGCTTGATGACGACGAGCCGCGCCTCGGGCACGTTGATGCTCGCCATCTGCGTGATCGGCGTCATCGACCCGTAGTACTCGATGTTGATCCGGGAGAACATGCCCGGATTGGCCCGGCCGGTGCGGATCGTGGCCAGGTCGTCACGGGCCACACTCACGGCCTTTTCCATCTTCTCTTCGGCGTCGAAGAGAGTTTCGTCGATCACTTCGGGTTCTCCATCGATCTTGCTCCTCGCGTGCGCGGCAGGTCAGGTGGTGGTGGTGACCAGTGTTCCGATCTTCTCACCCGCCACGGCACGGGCGATATTGCCTTCGGTGAGCAGGTTGAACACCAGCATCGGCATGCGGTTGTCCATGCACAAACTGAAGGCAGTGGCATCGGCGACCCGCAGGCCACGGTCGATGACATCACGATGGCTGACTTCGGTGAGCAACTCGGCGTTCAGGTCCTCGCGTGGGTCGGCGGTGTAGACGCCGTCGACAGCCTTGGCCATCAGCACCACGTCGGCCCCGATCTCGAGAGCCCGCTGCGCGGCCGTCGTGTCGGTGGAGAAGTACGGAAGGCCCATGCCGGCACCGAAGATGACGACGCGACCCTTTTCCAGGTGTCGCACGGCCCGCAACGGGATGTACGGCTCGGCGACCTGCCCCATCGTGATGGCGGTCTGCACGCGGGTGTCGATGCCCTCTTTCTCCAGGAAGTCCTGCAGCGCAAGGCTGTTCATCACCGTGCCGAGCATGCCCATGTAGTCGCTGCGGGTGCGTTCCATCCCGCGCTGCTGAAGTTGGGCGCCGCGGAAGAAGTTGCCACCACCGATCACGACCGCGACCTGAACTCCGCTACGCACCACTGCGGCGATCTGGCGGGCCACCTGGTGCACGACGTCGGGGTCGAGGCCGACCTGGCCGCCGCCGAACATCTCTCCGCCGAGTTTCAGCAGAACCCTTTTGTAAAAGGGACGAATGGGTGCTGCGCCCTCGCCGGCGACATTCGGATCCGCCATCGGTCTCCTCGGCACTCCTCGCATGTAGAGAGCCACCCGGGTTACCCCTGGACGGCCTCTCCATCCTGCCCTATGGCGGGCGGCACACCTAGTTTGGGTGAACTCTGCAGGACCGAGTGTCGCCGGCGGCGCAGCTCAGCCGGCGCCTATCCCAGGTGCGCCTGAAGCAACCAGGCGGCCATCGACTTCCGGTCCTTGCCCTCGTCACGGAGGTCCATTCGGGCGAAATCCGCGAAGTTGGCAAATTCCGCAGGCACGTGCGCGTGGATGCGGGCCGGCCGCACGTCGTCGATCACCCAGTACTTGCCGACGACCTCACGCAATTCGTCCTCGCTGACCGGATTGGCCGGTCCGGAATCGCCCATCGTCCCCTTGTCGAACACCAGCACAAAGTAGGAGGCGCCGGGAGCAGCGGCCCGCACGATCGACTGCTGGTAGCCGTCCCTCAGTTCCACGGGCATCGAGTGGAACAGCGTGCTGTCGACGATCGTGCCGAAACGGCCGTCGTAACCGGTGAAGGCACTGATATCGGCCACTTCGAAGGTCGCGTTGGTGAGCCCGCGTTTGGCCGCCTCGGCCCTGGCCAACTCGATGGCGGTGGCCGACTGATCCAGCCCGACCGTGGTGAATCCGCGCTCGGCCAGGTCGAGAGCGGTGGCCGCCTCACCGCAGCCGGCGTCGAGCACCTCCCCGTGGAATTTGCCCTCGGCAATCAGGGCCGCGATCTCGGGCTGCGGTTCGCCGATGCTCCACGGCGGGCGTACCCCAGCGAACTCCGGAGCCTCACCGCGGTAAGCGGATTCGAACATTGCGTCTGACATTTCGCTTGGCGTGGTCATACGTCCGGTATATCAACCTGGTTGATATGTGTCAATATGCTTGACATGAACTCCGATAAGGGAGCCGCCCTGGAGGAGCAGCCACTCGGCTACTTGATGTATCGCGTGGTCGCGGTGCTGCAGCCACGGGTCTCCGCGCAACTCCAACCACTGGGCCTCAAACTGCCCGAGTTCGTCTGCCTGCGCATCCTGTCCATGGCCCCGGGTCAGTCCAACGCCGAGCTCGCCCGCCACACCAACGTGTCACCGCAGGCGATGAACAACGTGGTGCGCGGGCTACAAGACCGAGGGGCGGTGCGCAGGCCGGCCACCGTCGACTCCGGACGCGCGCTACCCGCCGAGCTGACCGCCGAGGGCGCCGAATTGCTCGCACGCGCCGAAGCCGCCGTGTACGCCGCCGAGGAGGAGGTGCTCGATCGCCTCGACGCCGAGCAGCGACGCGAGCTCAAGCGACTGTTGGCCCACGCCGTTCCCTGAACCGGCATGCCGTCTGGCGCGCCGTGTGGCGCCGCAGTCGGTAATGTCGCCAGCCGATGAAGATCGTGCTGGCCCCGGACTCGTTCAAGGAGTCGATGACCGCGTCGCAAGCGGTCGCAGCGCTGCGCGAGGGCGTCCGGTCTGCACTGCCGGAGGCCGAATGTATCGGGGTGCCGATGGCCGACGGCGGTGAAGGCACCGTCGACGCCGTCGTCGACGCGCTCGGCGGTGACCGCATCACCGAGACGGTGCAGGACCCGCTCGGCCGACCGGTCGCGGCCACCTACGGCTATGTCGCCGAGCGTCACCTGGCCGTGATCGAAATGGCCGCCGCCTCCGGCCTAGAGCTGGTGGCACCGGAGGATCGTGACATCCTGCGCGCCAGCACCTTCGGAGTCGGACAGCTCATCACCTCAGCCCTGGAGCACGGCGCGACCGAGCTGCTGATCGGCATCGGCGGTTCGGCTACCAATGACGGCGGGGCCGGCATGCTCACCGCGCTCGGCGTCGCCTTCACCGACACCGACGGTGCCGTTCTGCCACCCGGCGGCGCGGCATTGGCCCGGCTCCATCACATCGACGTCGCCGGCCTGGACCCCAGGCTCGCCCAAGTACACGTCCGGATCGCCTCCGACGTCACCGCACCGCTGCTCGGAACCGGTGGTGCCAGTGCGGTTTTCGGACCGCAGAAGGGAGCCACCCCGTCAGACGTCGCAACCCTCGAAGCCGCCCTCGCCCGCCTGGTCGAAGTGACCCAGACCGCTCTCGGCCACGCCCGGCCCGATCGCCCGGGTGCCGGGGCCGCCGGGGGCCTGGGTTTCGGGCTGATGGAATTCCTTGCCGCCGAATGCGACCCGGGTGTCGAGGTGATCGCCGAGACCGTGGGGCTGGCGCAGGCACTGATCGGAGCGGACTGGGTGTTCACCGGGGAGGGCAGCGTGGACGCCCAGACCATGCTGGGCAAGACGCCGTTCGGCGTCGCCCGGGTGGCCGCGCACACCGGCACCCAGGTGGTGATCTTCGCCGGTCGGGTGTCCCCCGACGCCGACGTCCTGCTGGCCAACGGGGTGGCACAGCTGGTCGCCATCACCGAGCCGGGCACTCCGCTGGATCAGGCCCTGCGCGACGGCCCCGCCGCGTTGACCCGCGCGGCCGCCGCGGTGTGCCGGTCCCTGTAGCGCCAGCTACAGGATCGCCGCCGCGACGATCAGCCCGAAAGCCAGGTAGGACGCCGTCACGACCAGGACCTGGGGCGTGAACCGCTCGGAGGCCAGCACCATGCCGATGTCGATGCCTTTGATCGCGCCGATGAGCCGAACGGAAAACGCCTGGGCCGCAATGCCCAAGAGCCCGAACACCAGCGTCATGATGAGCCCCTGGACGAGGTCACCCGACGAGGAGTAGATGGCGAGAACGATGATGAAAGCCATCGACACCACGCCGGAGGCCGTCACAGCGGCAGCATTCGGGCGGCCCGCTCGTACCAAGGTCCGCAATGGCCCGGGTGTGGTCCAGTCGATCACGTAGAAACCCAGGACCATCAGTGCCACACCGACAATCGTGTACAACACGATCGCCGAGACGCCGTGGCCGAGAACCGACCAGTAATCGGAGTCGAGCGCAACCAGAGTGGTTGTCATAGGTATTCCTTCCGGGTCACTGCGGGATGCGGTGTGGCACAAAGGCAGCGCCGTTGTCGGTGACGAGACCCGAGGTCTCGCGGATCCCGAGTCCGGCAGATTCGTCGCCGACTATCCACGCCCCCAACGCGGGGCGCATGTCGTCGAACTGCGGTAGCGGATCGAGCAACTGGTACACGTAGCCCTCTTCGCCGTAGACACCGCCGGTCTCGGTCTCGAAGCCTGCGCCGACGATGGTGATGTTGGCGCCCTCGCGGCCCAGCTTCGGTTTGCGAACGTAGTCGGTGAGCTCGTGCGGGTCATCGACGTAGGCGGGCAGCAGATTCGGATGCCCCGGATACATCTCCCACAGCACGGCCAGGATCGCCTTGTTGCTCAGCAGCGTCTTCCACAGCGGTTCCACCCACATGGTGGCCGGCAACGATTCGACGGCCCGACGGCCGAAATCGTCGTCGAGCATCCACTCCCACGGGTAGAGCTTGAAGATCGACGACATCGGAGCTTCCTCCAGGTCGACGAACTGGTCGAGGTCGCGGTCGAACCCGATGTCCTCGATGGCCAGGCCCACGGTGTGCAGGCCGGCTTCCGCTGCACACTCCTGGAGGTAGGCCACGGTGACGTGATCCTCACCGGTGTGCTCGGCACCCGACCAAGTGAAGTAGGTCTCGGCGCCCGGGAGGCGGTCACGGACCTCAGCCCAGCGGGCAACCAGCTTCTCGTGCAACGAGTTCCACTGATCGTCGGCCGGGTAGACGTCGGTCTTCCAGTGCCACTGCAGGATCGCCGCCTCCAACAGTGTGGTGGGCGTATCGGCGTTGTATTCCAGCAGAACCGGCGGCCGACGACCGTCGTAGCGCAGGTCGAATCTGCCGTAGAGATGCGGGTCGCTGCGCCGCCACGACTTCTCGATGTGCTCCCAGCTCCACTCGGGAAGCCCGAAGTCGCGGTAGCGCCCGGTCAGCACGACGTGCTCGACAGCCTCCAGACACATCGAGTGCAGCACCTCGACCGAGGCCTCGATCGACAGCACCTCGTCCATGTCGAAGACGTAGTGCACCGACTCGTCCCAGTACGGGCGGTCGGCGCCGGTCGCGTCGCGTGCCGGAGTGCCATAACACATGCCTTGGTCGGCGACGATCTGTTCCCAGCCTGGTCGCGGGGAACTGCGTTGGCGGTGCATTCAGCTCCCCGAACTCTTGCCGTAGCTCGACGACGAGCCGAAACCGCCGCGCGAGATCGACGTCCCCGACTTGGTCTTGGCCGTGGTGCCCTTGGGCTGTTCGATGGTCCCGCCTCGGGCAATGGTGCCGACGCCGCTGTTGTTGCCGCCGTAGTAGTACCGGTATGGCGAGCCGAGGTAGATGAAGGTGCCCCCGGAGCCGCTGTGGCCGCTGGAGCAATACGAATCGGGCACCACCTCGTTGGTCCCGTCCTTGACACACGAGGCCGCGATTTCCTCTTTGTGCAACAAGTGGTAGCCCAGCGCGATGACTCCGACCACACCGACCACGGCCACCGAGCCCATCAGGATCTTCTTGCCGGTGGCGGCACGCTGTTCGCGCGTCTCCTCCTGCTGCCTGGCCCACGCCTCGGCGGCCTCGCGCTCCTTCTGCATCTTGTCGCGCTGCCGCGCCTCGGCCACGGTCGGAGGCCGTGGCGTGGCTGTGGCCGGATCCTGCCAACGAATCGATCCCTCGCCGGCCTGGTTCCACTGCTCGTCTGGCCCAGACGTCATTCACACCCCCGCAAACTCTGACACCTGACGGTCATCATAAGAGCACATCGCCACCCCTGAGCGCAGCACCTGAGCAAAACCCGGGTGTGGAGGCGGGAGCGCGTCTCAGATCTGGCTCTGGTCGCGTAAAAACGGTCTACTTCACTGCTTTTCGTGCCCGCTTCCGCGGAGCTGTGGGAACCGGATCCTGGATACGCGGCCAGGGCCTGGCCTCCTCCAGCTCGTACGCCAGCTCCAGCAGCAGCGCTTCGCGGCCACGGGTCGCCGACAGCATCATGCCCACCGGAAGGCCGGTTTTCGTCTGGGCCAGCGGCAGCGAGATGGCCGGGTCCCCGGTGGCGTTCTGCAGCGGTGTGAACGCCACCCAACCCAGCAGCCGGTCGATGATCTGCTGGTAGTCCGCCGTGGGATCGAGCCGGCCGATTTCCAGGGTGGGCTCGGCCAGGGTGGGCATGAGCACCGCGTCATAGCTGTTGGACAGTCGCTCGGTGATCCGCCGCGACCGGGCCAGGTGGGCGATCGCCGCCGGGACCCGATACAGGTTGCGCGATGCGTGTCGTTCCAGGCCCAACGTGAGATTGTCGAGCTTGTCGCGGTCGAAGCTCGGGCCGAAGGATCGCTTCCCACCGCGTACCAACGCATAGGCCAGGAACGACCAGTACAGCAGGAAATCATCCTTGAACCGGGGCTGGACCGGATTGCCGATCACGGTGATCTGGTGCCCCAGCTCCTCGAGCAGCGCTGCGGTCTTGTGGGTCAGCTCGGTCATCTCCGGGCCGGCATCGTGCACGACGGACTGCGTGCACACCGCGATGCGCAGACGCTGTTTGCCCGGGCGGCTGACATCGCCGATCGGTGGCAGTTTGGGGTTGCGGTAGACGCGTTCCATCTCCCGGTACAGCGCTGCGGTATCACGCACCGACCGGGTGAGCACGCCGTCGGCCACGATCCGCAACGGCATCATCCGCAGATCGTGATCCTGCGGCAGCCGACCCCGGGTTGGCTTGAGACCGACGAGCCCGTTGCAGGCCGCCGGGATCCGGATCGATCCGCCGCCGTCGTTGGCGTGCGCGATGGGTACGACTCCGGCCGCGACGAAGGCACCCGAACCCGACGAGGACGCGCCCGCGGTATAGAGCGGGTTCCATGGATTGCGCACCGGGCCGAGCCGAGGGTGCTCGCACGCCGCGCTGAAACCGAATTCCGAGAGCCGGGTCTTTCCCAGCGCCACGAGGCCGGTGGCGAGGTAGGCGCGGGCGAAGTCGCCGTGCGACGTTTCGGCGCGGGGTTCCCACGCATCGGTGCCGCGCATCGTCGGCATGCCCTCGACCGCGGAGTTGTCCTTGACGAAGGTCGGGACACCGTCGAAGTACCCGCCGTAGGGGCTGGGGGCGGCGCCGCGGGCGTGGGCCCGGTCGAAGGCCTCGAATGCCAGCCCGTTGAGGGTGGGATTGACCGCCTCGACGCGCGCCACTGCCGCCTCGATCAGGTCGGCCGCCGATACCCGGCCGGCTCGCAGCTCTTCCACCAGGCCGACGGCGTCGTGTTCACCGAGGGCGTCGTCGCCGAAGGCGAAGATTCGACTCATGACCAGACGGTACCAACTGGTACCGATCGGGCGGCGGGCTCTCGCCGCCCAACCGCCGCTTACTGCGTCCGGGCCACGCTCTGCAGCACAGCCAGATGCTCGTCGACGGTCCGCAGACCGGCTCCCATGGTGTTCACGGTGACGTGGGTGGCCCCGGCGTCGGCCCACGCGGCGATGTCGGCCACCACCTTGTCCGGATCGCCGGTCCAGGTCACCCGACCCTCCATGCCGATCCCGGCGGGATCTCGCCCGGCGGAGACAGCCGCACGCTCAACCCTGGCCCGGGCGTCGTCGAGTTCCAGCCCCGGCCCGACCATCGGGAACCAGCCGTCGCCGAGTCGCCCGGCCCGCTCCAGGGCGCGAGCGGAGGCAGCGCCGAACCACACCGGGATCGGACGCTGCACCGGCAGCGGCGCCAGACCCGCACCGGTCACCCGGTGGTGGCGACCTTCGAAGGTCACCGACGATTCGGTCCACAGCCGACGCATCAACTCGACCTGCTCCTCGGACCGCTTGCCACGGTTTCCGAAATCCTCGCCGAGCGCCTCGTACTCGACCGCATTCCAGCCCAGCCCGACGCCCAGGCGCATCCGCCCACCGCTGAGCAGGTCGACCTCGGCGGCCTGCTTGGCAACCAGAACGGCCTGGCGCTGCGGCAGGATGATCACCCCGGTGACCAGTTCCAACGAGGTGACTGCGGCCAGGTAGCCGAACATCACCATCGGCTCGTGAAAAGTGGTGTAGAGGTCATATGGGCCCGACCAGTCCCGGTGAACAGCCGGATCGGCGCCGACCACATGGTCGTAGGCCAGGATGTGGGTGTAGCCCAACTCTTCGACACGCTGGCCGTATGCGCGCACCGCTCCCGGATCTCCGCCGAGTTCCGTCTGCGGAAACACCACACCTACGCGCATGTCACCTCCAACACCACTCCCCAACCCATTCGTACCTGCCACACTCCCACATCGGCAAAGCCTGTTGCCCCGCCGTGAGCAACTACCCGGCACCGACCGGGTCACGAATGAACAAAACCCCGCGCTTTCCGGGATCGCCGGAATGAGCGCGGGGTTTTGCGACGGGCGGCGACGGCCGAGCCGTCAATCGGGTGTGATGTGCCGCCCGAGTCTTCTCGGTGTCAGGCCTGACCGACCTCGAACCGCACGAAGCGGGTCACGGTGACACCGGCCTCGTCGAGCAGCGCCTTGACGGTCTTCTTGTTGTCGGACACCGACGGCTGGTCCAGCAGCACGACGTCCTTGTAGTAGCCCGTGACGCGACCTTCGATGATCTTGGGCAGCGCCTGCTCGGGCTTGCCCTCTTCCTTCGCGGTCTCCTCGGCGATGCGCCGCTCGTTGGCGACGATGTCGGCGGGGACGTCCTCACGGGTGAGGTACTTGGCCTTGAGCGCGGCGATCTGCAGGGCGACCGCGTGGGCGGCCTCCTTGCCCTTCTCCGCGTCGCCGGCGGTGTACTCCACCAGGACACCAACGGCCGGCGGCAGGTCCGCGGCACGCTTGTGCAGGTAGGTCTCGACCGTGCCGTCGAAGTAGGCAACCCGACGCAGCTCGAGCTTCTCGCCGATCTTGGCGGACAGGTCGGCGATGGCCTGTTCGACCGTGGTGTCGCCAACCTTGGCGGCCTTGAGGGCATCCACATCGCCGGCCTTCGCCGCAGCGGCGGCCGCCACGACCTGGTTGGCGAGCTCCTGGAATTCGGCGTTCTTGGCGACGAAGTCGGTCTCGGAGTTCAGCTCGATGAGCGCGCCGTCCTTGGCCGCGACCAGACCCTCGGCGGTGGCGCGCTCAGCGCGCTTGCCGACGTCCTTGGCGCCCTTGATACGGAGCAACTCGACGGCCTTGTCGAAATCGCCGTCCGATTCGGCCAGCGCGTTCTTGCAGTCCATCATGCCGGAGCCGGTCAGCTCCCGAAGGCGCTTGACGTCGGCGGCGGTGTAGTTAGCCATTTAAGACTTCTCCTGGAATTACGAAGCGTCAGTGGATGTTTCGGGTGCAGCAGCGGCCTCGCCTTCGGCGGTACCAGCGGTCGCACCGGCGAGCAGCTCCTGCTCCCACTCGGCGAGCGGCTCAGCAGCACCCTCGGTGTCCTGCTTCTCACCGGCACCCTGACCGGCGCGAGCCTGCAGGCCCTCGGCAACCGCGGAGGCGACGACCTTGGTCAGCAGGGCGGCCGAACGGATGGCGTCGTCGTTGCCCGGGATCGGGTAGTTGACCTGATCGGGGTCGCAGTTGGTGTCCAGGATCGCGATGACCGGGATACCGAGCTTGATGGCCTCGTTGACCGCCAGGTGCTCCTTGTTGGTGTCGACGACCCAGATGGCCGAGGGCACCTTCTGCATGTCCCGGATACCGCCGAGGCTGCGCTCAAGCTTGTTCTTCTCACGCGTGAGCATGAGGATTTCCTTCTTGGTGCGACCCTCGAAGCCACCGGTCTGCTCCATGGCCTCGAGCTCCTTGAGGCGCTGCAGGCGCTTGTGCACGGTGGAGAAGTTGGTGAGCATGCCGCCCAGCCAGCGCTGGTTCACGTAGGGCATACCGACGCGGGTGGCCTCTTCGGCGATGGACTCCTGCGCCTGCTTCTTGGTGCCGACGAACAGGACGGAGCCGCCGTGGGCCACCGTCTCCTTGACGAACTCGTAGGCCTTGTCGATGTAGGTCAGCGTCTGCTGCAGATCGATGATGTAGATGCCGTTGCGGTCGGTGAAGATGAACCGCTTCATCTTGGGGTTCCAGCGTCGGGTCTGATGCCCGAAGTGAGCGCCGCTGTCCAGCAGCTGCTTCATGGTCACAACAGCCATGAGCTCATTCCTTTATGTGTCGGTTGTCGCCAGGCGTCGGGTGATGCCAGGCCCTGGTGCCTGCCCGGACGCCGAACCCGATCCGGGAAATCCCAGGTCAGGACCGTCGGCATCCGTGTACGACCCCATCAAGGCGATCAATATGCGCAGACACGCGAAGTCAGCCCGCAAGCGAGCTGCGGGTAGAAGTTTACACGCTGGGCAGGGGTGCTTTTACCACGCGGCAAACGCGGGCCCATCCATCCACAGCCCCCGACTTTGGGGCTTCCGGACCGCCCGGGGTTGACGCTGAACTGAAGCAGTGAGGTTTGCCGTGACGGCGCTGCTGCTCAGTATGACGTGGATCTGGCCGGCGGCCGCCCACGCCGAGACCTCCCGACTGCAGTGGCCGGTGTCCCCCCGACCGACGGTGACCAGGGGTTTCGACGCCCCCTCCCCCAACTGGAACCGCGGCCACCGCGGCATCGACCTCGCGTCCGCGCCGGATCAACCGGTCTATGCCGCCGGCCCGGGAACTGTGGTGTTCGCCGGTGTGCTGGCCGGGCGGCCGGTGGTCTCGCTCGCCCATCCGGGTGGGCTGCGCACCAGCTACGAGCCGGTACAGGCCACGGTCCGGCCCGGACAGACCGTCACCGCCGGGCAGCTGCTCGGCACGCTGCTGGCCGGTCACCCCGGTTGTCCGGTGGCGGCCTGCCTGCACTGGGGAGCGATGTGGGGCGCAGCTGCCAGGGCGGACTACGTCAACCCGTTGGGGCTGCTCGCCGAGACCCCGATCCGGCTCAAGCCGGTGGGTGGGTGACCCCCCTGCACCGCGACCGTGCGTGTCTGCCGACCGCCACGCCGCCAAACATCAGCAGTTCGCGCACGCGCACACGTCACCGAGTGCGGCCTAGGGTCGAAATATGACCGTCGCGTCGCATTTCCACCGCACCCGGCCGATGCGATTCGGTCTGCACACCGCACTCCCCCGCGGTGCCGATTTCGCCGAGTTCGCGCGCACCGTCGAACGATCCGGGTTCGACGTCATGACGATCCCCGACCACCTGGCACCGACAGTGGCACCGTTCAGCGGGGCGGCCACCGCCTGTGCCGTCACCTCACGCCTGCGCACCGGCACACTCGTGCTCAACAACGATCTGCGTCATCCGGTCGACACCGCACGGGAAACCGTAAGCGTGGCAGCGCTGTCGGGTGGACGGTTCGAGTTGGGCCTGGGTGCGGGCCATATGAAGGCCGAATATGACGCGGCCGGACTGAAATTCGACAACGGCGCCACCAGGGTGGACCGGTTGATCGAATCCGTCGACGTGATCCGCCCACTCCTGGCCGGTGAGCCCGTGGACGTGGACGGCGCGCACTACTGCGTGCGGGCGGACGCCGGCTCGCTGGTCGCACCGGCAGGAGTCGACGTGCCGCTGCTCATCGGTGGCAACGGCACGCGCGTGCTGCAGCTCGCCGGCCGGGTCGCCGATATCGCCGGGCTGGCGGGTTTCAGTCACAACCATGACGCCACGGAGGTCCGGCTGACTCACTTCGACGCGAAGGGCCTGCTGGACCGGATCGCTGTTGTGCACGATGCCGCCGGCGACCGGTTCGAAGCCATCGAGCTCAACGGGTTGCTGCAGTTCGTGGTCCACACCGACGACCCCGCGGCCGCGGCAGCCGAGGTGGCCGGGCCGTTGGGCGCCTCGACGGAACTGCTGTTGGAATCGCCGTTTGCATTGTTCGGCAGCTACGAGCAGATGGCCGAGTCTCTGGCCGAGCGGCAGCGTCGGTTCGGGATCAGCTACTGGACGGCGATCGACGCATGGACGGGCCGCGAGTCGGTGCTTCCGCACCTGGCCGAAGTCATCAAGCTGCTGCGCTAACGGCCGACGACGCCCTCCAGAAACCCGGTCATCGCCTCCAGCACAGCGTCCGGACGGTCGCGCTGCACCCAATGTCCGGCTCCTGCAATGATTTTGAGCTCCGCGTCCGGGATCAACTCCGCGGCCGCCCGGGCCCGCGCAACCGGCACGCCCGGATCATGGTCACCGTGGACGATCAGCGCCGGGCGGGGAAACGATGACAACCGTCCGCTGTAGTCCGTGCGCAGCCGGTTCCACCGGACCTGATCGCGTTGCCACTGCTCGAACGCCGAGAATCCCTCCGGTTGGCCCGCGGCAGCCATGACCTCGTCCATCAACGCATCGGTGACCTGGGCGGGGTCGGTGATCAGGGCCTGCATGCTGCGCACCATCGCTCGGCGGTTGGTGCCCACCCACCGCGTCACCGCTCCGAGCAGACCGGTACGCAGCGTCACCCACGTGACCAGTTGCCGCACACCGGACATCGGCCCGTCCGAGAGGCGCGGCATCAGGCCGTAACTGCCCAGCAGCATCGCACCCGTCACCCGCTGCGGCCGGTCCAGGACATGGCCGATGGTCATACCCCCACCGAGTGACAGCCCGCCGATCGCGTAGCGCTGCAGGTCGAGTCCGTCGACGAACTCCCCCACGTAGCCGACCAAACGGTCCTGTGTCACGGGCAACCGCGCCGGCGGACTGCAGCCATAGCCGGGATGGTCGGGCGCGATCACGCGGTAGCCCGCCTCCGCCAACCGGGGGCCGATACCGCCCCAGGACAACGACGCGCTGTCCACGCCTCCACCGTGCAGCAAGACGACGGTCGGCGCCGTGTGGTCGGTGGCCCAGCTGAGATAGGACACCGGCCCGCAGGGCAGATCGACGGTGGTTCGGGTCGGCTCGACAGTCAACTCCGGCACGATCTCCTCTTCAGGCTCGTGGGTGCGCCTGGTCGTGCACCGCGCGCAACCGTTCCACTGTGACGTGTGTGTAGAGCTGGGTGGTGGCCAGCGAACTGTGTCCCAACAACTCCTGTACGACGCGCAGGTCGGCACCGCCTTCCAGCAGGTGGGTGGCCGCGCTGTGGCGTAGTCCGTGGGGGCCGATGGCGGGGGCACCGTCGACGGCAGAGACGGTCTGGTGCACCACGGTTCGGGCCTGACGGGGGTCGAGGCGCTTGCCGCGCGCCCCGAGCAGGAGCGCGGGGCCGGAATCGGCAGTGACCAGCTCGGGCCGCCCGTCGGTGAGCCAGGAGGTCAACGCGACCAGCGCCGGTTCCCCGAACGGGACCGTGCGCTGCTTGTTGCCCTTACCCAACACCCGCAGCACCCGGCGCGGGGTGTCGATGTCATCGATGTCCAGACCGCACAGTTCGCTGACCCGAATACCGGTGGCATACAGCAGCTCGACGATCAACCTGTCCCGCAGCGCGAGCGGGTCACCTTCCTGCACAGCTGAATTCATCGCTTCCATGGCGTCCACTGCCTGGTCGCGGCGCAGCACCGCAGGCAGCGTGCGGTGAGCCTTGGGCACCTGCAACCGCGCGGCGGGGTCATTCGGCAACAGTCCCCGCCGTGTCGCCCAGGTGGAGAAGGTCTTGACCGAGGAGGTTCGGCGCGCCAACGTGGTCCGCGCCGTTCCGGCTGCAGCCTGGGCGGCCAACCACGAGCGCAACCTCGGCAGGGTCAGAGTCTCCAGTCCGCCGCCGGTGAAATCGAACAGCGCAGTCAGGTCACCCCGGTAGGCGCGGCGGGTGTGTGCAGACCTGCCGCACTGCAGCGCCAGGTATTCGTCGAACTCGGCGAGCACATCCTGAACTACGGGCACCGTGCCACCGTGGCAGAACTACGCCCGCGCTGCACCCGACGCGCCGAGCCGCTACCGTCGCGTGACCATCACGGGTTCATCTCGTAGCGGCCGGCCAATCCGCGCACACCTGCCACCACACGATCGCGGCGGGCGCCGTCCGCAACTGGCTGCTTGACGATGTCGAGGGCGCGCTGCTGTTGCACCGCAGTAGCATCCGGATGGCAATGCAGCTTGGTCGCGTGCGTGGACATGTCGGTGACGAGCACCTCGAACAGCTGGTCGATGAAATCGGCGTCGATCGCCTCGGTCTCCGCCTGCTCCAGAATCAGCTGGGCATACGGGATCAGGGTGAACATCTCACCGATCGCGAACAAGAAGTCGACGTTGCGTTGTTGGTCGGCGTTGGGTGTCGCCACCGCCAGCAGCGTCTGCAACGCCTGCGCCTGGGCCAGGAATACAGCGACGTTCGGCGTCGACGAGAACCTGCGCAGCACCGACTGCCAGTCTCCGAACCTGATCTTCGCCAACCCACTGCTCGACCCCTGGCGGAACAAGAAGTCGTCGTTGGTCGCATCCCTGCGCGTCGGAATCTGCGGGACCTCAGCCAGCAACGCCTTGAGTGGTGGAATGCGCTGCGCCACAGGTGAACCAGCGATGACTCCACCGGCAGCACGCAAACCGCCGGCGAGTGCGCTCACCAGCGGCGCCGGGGCCCGGCCGACCGGCAATGCGGACAGCGCCACAAGTCCGACGCTGGACGCGCCGAACATGTAGTTCTGCATGAACTTCAGTGACAGCGCCATGTTGACGTGCACCGTGCCCTCGAGGCGTGGCAATCCAGTGAGGCCGAGCAATGCCATGGTGAAGTACATGTCGGATTCGAAAGCGCGGGCGGCGATGGTATCGGCGAGCAATGTCACGATCTTCTCGCCCTCGCGGGTGACGTTCATCTTCTCGATCGCGTTGAACAACAGGTAGCGCCGGTCGTCCGCGCTTGCGCTGCGCATGTAGTCGATGGCCCGCTCGCTGTAGAGCTTCATCCCGATCAAGCGGGCGTAGCCGTCGGCGAGCATGCGGCGGATCTGCGGGAACTCAGTGACCCGCTGGCCGAACAGCACGCGGTTCTCGGCGTGGGTGACGGCCTCGTACATGGCGTGCTCGCAAGCCCCGATCGCCCCGAATCCGAGGTTGAACTTGCCGATGTTGACGGTGTTGATCGCGGCGTTGAAGGCCGCCTTGCCCTCGTGCAGGATGTCGTCGGCACTGACCGGATAGTTCTCCAGGTCGAACGCCGCGACGTACATCTGGCCGTCGACGACGTTCTTGCGCAGGTGGTAGTTCGAATGCTGGCTGTCGGCGGCGAAAAAGAGGTACCCCTCGAAGTCCTGCGCGGGACGGCGCCGGTCGAGATCAGAACTGTCGATGATCGGTTTGTCGGAGCGACGGCCGAACACCGAGACCATGCCGGCCAGGTTGCCGTTGCCGATGTAGTACTTGCCGCCGTTCGCCGAGTACGACCCATCCGCGTTCGGTGTCAGCACCATGTCGGTCGAGTAGACATCGGCGCCGTGGTCCTGCTCGGACAGCCCGAAGGCGAAGATCTCCCCTGAATCCAACAGGGCGGCAGCCTTCTTGCGCGCCACCGTGTTCTCCGACTGCCAGATCGGACCGAGGCCGAGGATGGTGACCTGCCAGACGTACCAGTACTGCATGCCGTAGAACCCGAGGATCTGACTGTACATGGCATTGCGCGCGGTGTCCCAGCGCTTGTCGGGATCGCCGGCGGCCTCCGACGCCGGAGTCAGGAACGTCGCGAAGATGCCCTCCCGCTTGACCAGGTCGAGAAAATCGCTGTACCAGACCCGATCCCGGTCCTGCTGCTTGAGCCACCGCTTGCCGTGGGACTCGAAGAAGTCGATGGTGGCCCGGAAGATTTCCCTGGTTCTGCTGTCGAACTGGTCGAAGTCGGTCCGGTTCGGGTCGAACAGGACATCAGATCGTGCGGTCACGCCAAACTCCCTAAGTAGGACTGAGATTCGATGAGGCCTTCATCGCTGGGCCGTTGCCCCTGGCCGAACACCCGCTCGTGCTGGCGGGCCCGCAACTCCTTGTGTGCCTCGGCGGGCTTGACGTAGCCGTAGCGCTTGCGCCCTTCTTCCGGGCTGAGCACCTCGGTCGACCGGGGCGGTATACCCATGATGTAGGGGCCCGCGATCGGCACCACCGACGGCGAAATGATCTTGGCCACCAACAGCTTCAACTGGGGAACCCGGTCGACCACGCCGAAGCCGAGCTTGAGCACCGGCCGCACGGCCAGGTCGATCACCCGTGGCTGGTCGAACCCACTGAGCCGGCGCATCCAGCGCGGCATGGTGGCAATGGTTCCGGCGCGCAGGAACCAGTTGAGAACCTCGACGGCCGGTTTCGCAGCACGCGGTGCGGGCGGCAGCACCACCTTGGCGTTGAGCAGGTGATCCATCATCGCGCGGGCGGCCTCGCTGACGGCGAGGTGTGACCGCATCTGCTCGAAGTAGTCGTTGATGCCCTCGCGGGTCCGTGGGACGTCGGCCGGATCGCAGGTCTGGAACTCGGCGGCCCGGGCACAGTCCTGCCAGTAACGGGCCTCCTCCTCGGCCGTCAGCTTGCCGCCGCCGTACAGCTCGTAGGCCTTGAGCACCGAATGCCAGCCGGTGAGCAGGATCCACAGCTGCGACTGGGGGTCATTGGCGTCGTACTTGTTGCCACTCAGGGGTTCCGTACCAATGGCTTTCGAGTGGACTTTGACCAGCACATCGGCGGTCTTGAGCACCGATTCGGTGTCGGCGAAGGCGACCATCGCGAAGTAACGCACGGTCCGGTCGTAACGGGTGCGGGGCCGATCGTAATTGGCGCCGGTGGTATCGACCGCGGCGATCAGTGCAGGGTCGAGTTCCTCGACCACCACGGCACGCTGCAGTCCGATGATCGGCGTGGTCGCATGGCCCCAGACCTTCCAGGTCACCGAATTCGGTCCGAAGAATCCGTAGTCAGCCATCGGCTGCAGATCAGACATGTGACAACTCCTCTGTACGGGATCAGGCGGTGCGAAACGCCCGATAGGTGGCCGATCCGATGAATTCGCCCAATGTGGTTGGGGTCCAGTCTTTTCCGTCGTCATGCAACAAGGTTCGCACCGCGCCTTCACAGGTAGACACGAATTGCTCGACCAGCACCGGCAGCTTCTTGTCGGCGGCGGTGGTGCCCCAACGTTCCAGCGTGGGCGCCAGCCGGCGGGAGACCTTGCCGACCATCAGCGCGCGGCCGTTGCGGAAGTGTTTGGCCACGGCCGGATCCGGGTCGGCGCTCATCACGAGCCGCCACGAATCGGGCCGGCCGGCCACCGTCTCCAGCAGCGCCTGGAAGCCCTCGACGAAGACGGTTTCGTCGGCGTCGGCGCGACCGTAGGGCAGCGCGTCGATCGCCCCCTGGACCAGCAGCGCCAATTCCCGCTCGAGCAATGCCCTCAGCAATTCGACCCGGTCGGGAAAACATGAGTACACCACCGGGCGGGTGACCTTGAGTCGCTGTGCCACCGCACCGATCGTGACCGCGGCGACTCCCTCGTTCACCGCGATCGCCAGCGCCGCATCCAGCACCTGCGGGCGCCGCCGCTCGGGCCCCAGGTGGGCGGCCCTTCCGCGAACGGTTTCTACACTCATGAAGGAAAATGCTACACCTATGAATAATCAATGGCCAGGCGTCATGAGCTGCCTTTCTACGTGTGGCGTTAGCTGCGACTGCTACTCGCGGCTTTCACCGCGGTTCGTCACACTGGAGTGGCTGCCGAGCCCGAGCGCCACTCCAGCGTGACGATGAAGCCGCCAAACCAGCCCACCCGCCGAACGTGGCGTCGAGCGGGCTCCGGAGGTCAGTCGACGCGCCGCAGCGTCTCCGGCGTGAGGTCGGCCAGCGTCGGATAACCGTCGACGCCCATGATCAGGTCGGCCTCGGCGAGCAGCGACCGCAGCACATGGACGATGCCGTCAGTGCCGCCCAAGGCCAGCCCGTAGGCATACGGACGGCCCACACCGACCGCGGTGGCGCCCAGCGCAAGCGCCTTGACGATGTCGGCGCCGTTGCGGATTCCCGAGTCGAACAGCACCGGCAGCCCGTCGGCGGCCTCGACCACACCGGGCAGGCAGTCGATCGCCGGCAGGCCACCATTGGCTTGGCGCCCACCATGATTCGAACAGTAGATACCGTCGACGCCACCGTCTTTGGCCCGCCGGACGTCGTCGGGGTGACAGATGCCCTTCAGGATCAGCGGCAGCTTGGTCAGCGACCGCAGCCACGGCAGGTCATCCCAGGTCAGCGGATTGCCGAAGAGGCTGACCCAGCGCAGCACCGTGGCCTGGGGATTCTCCTCGGGCGGCTGCTGCAGGCCGGCGCGGAACACCGGGTCACTGGTGTAGTTGGCCAGACATTTGCCGCGTAACTGCGGGAAGTTCGAGGTGGACAGGTCGCGAGGGCGCCAACCCGGCACCCAGGTGTCGAGCGTGACGACGATGCCCTTGTACCCGGCCTTCTCGGCACGCTGCACCAGACTGGCGGCCAGGTCCTTGTCGGTCGGTGTGTACAGCTGGAAAAAGCCTGGGGTGTCGCCGAATTCGGCGGCGACGTCTTCCAGCGGATCCTCGGTGAGGGTGGACACCATCAGCGGCACCCCGGTCCGCGCCGCGGCGCGGGCACCGGCCAGGTCGCCGTGACCGTCCTGCCCGCAGATGCCCAGCACCCCGATCGGCGCCATGAACAACGGGGACGGCAGTTTGAGCCCGAACACCTCGACGGACAGATCGCGCTCCCGGTGCGCGTTGAACATCCGGGGCATCAACCCCCACCTGTCGAAGGCGGTGCGGTTGACCTGCTGAGTGCGCTCGTCACCGGCACCACCGGCCACATACGACCAGATCGAGGCCGGCATGGCCGCCTGGGCCTTGGCCTCAAGTCCTGCGTAGTCCATCGGCATGGTCGGCAGTACGCCGGACAGCCCCTGGAGGTAGATCTCGAGTTGGTAATCGCCGAATGCCATGACGGCTACCTTGCCATCTGGCGTCAGCCCGCGGTGTCGGCCTCCGCTTTTGCCAGCTCGGCCTTCCATTGCCGGAACGTCTCCTCGGTGCGTCCACGACGCCAGTAGCCCGAGATCGAGGCGGCCCACTTCGCCGGGACGCCGCGCTCCTTGCGGATGTACGGGCGCAGATTGTGCATGACGGCCTGGGCCTCGCCGTGGATGAACACCTGGACCTGGCCTGGCAGCCAGGCCGCCTCTTTGACCGCGGCTATCAGTGGTGCGTTGTCTCCGGCGTGGTCGTCGCCGACCAGGTCTGCGCGCCCACCCCGGTGGATCCATGTGACCTCGACACCATCGGGAGCGGTGAGCGCGATTTCATCCCCCGGGCCGGCCACCTCGATGAAAACCTTGCCGATCGCGTTGTCGGGCAAGGCTTCCAGTGCTGCGCTGATCGCGGGCAGCGCGGCTTCGTCACCAGCCAGCAGATGCCAATCAGCGGCCGGGTCGGGGGTGTAGGCCCCGCTCGGCCCCATCAGGTAAGCGGGCTGACCGGGTTGGACCGCCGCAGCCCACGGTGCGGCTACGCCCTGCTCACCGTGCACGACGAAGTCAATGGTGATCTCGCCACGCTCGGTGTCGACGTTGCGCACGGTGTAGGTGCGCACCGTCGGTCGCTGCTCGGCGGGCAATTCCTGAAAGCTGTCCAGTGTCAAGGGCTTCGGCAGCGCCGCGACATCGACACCGTCAGGGACGATGGCGATTTTGACGTAGGCATCGCTGAACTCGTTGGGCGAGAACGTGTCGAAGCCATTTTCACCGTTGCCGCCCAGCACCAGCCTGACCATGTGGTCGGTCAGTTGCTCGCGGCGCACCACTTCAAAAGTGTGCACGGGACGTCCTGCCATACCGCCTCCAAAACTCGCTCGGCCGGATCTCTTTATTAGCCGACCTCATCGACTATACGGAGACAGGCCCCGCGCATGGGGTCTACCGGCGCCGGCGCAACCGCCAGCACCCGTCCTCGCTGACGACCATCCCGGCGAGCTCCAACGTCGTCAACGGCCCCAGTATCTGATGCGGCGGAAGGGCGGCGAGCATCGCGATCTCGTCCACGGTGTGGGCGCCGCGCGACGGCAGCGCGTCGTAGACCTGTTTCTCAATCGGCGAGAGCTTGTCGAGCGGCGCCACCGGATGCGGTTCCTCCGACGCGAGTTCGCCTATGCGGCCGACGAGTTCGACGATCTCCTCGGCACGGCCGACCAGATTGGCACCACCTCGGAGCAGCGCATGGCATCCCGCCGATGCCGCCGATGTCACCGGCCCTGGCACCGCGCACACCGACCGGCCCAGCAACTTGGCCCACCCGGCTGTATTGGCCGCACCGCTGCGCAACCCGGCCTCGACGACCACCGTCGCGCCCGAGAGTGCAGCGACCAACCGGTTGCGGGTGAGAAACCGCAGCCGGCCCGGCGCCACGCCAGGCGGATACTCGCTGACCAACAGGCATTCTTGGCGGATCCGGTGGAACAGTGCGCTGTGCCCGGCCGGGTACGGATTGTCGATGCCGCCGGCGACGATCGCGACGGTCATGCCCTCACAGGCCAGGGCGGCGCGGTGCGCTGCTCCGTCGATTCCATACGCACCACCGGACACCACCGTCACCTCGCGCTCAACCAACCCAGCGGCCAAGTCAGCGGTCACGTGCTCGCCGTACGCCGTGGCCGCGCGGGTACCGACGATCGCCGCGGCGCGCTCAGTCACCTCGTCGAGCCGGACCGGCCCGCTCGCCCACAACACCAACGGCGGATGATCATTGGAACGCTTGCGATCCTTGCCCACGCCCAGTGCGCGGAATCGCAGCAGCGGCCACTCATCGTGATCGGGGGTGATCAACCGCCCGCCCATCTTGTCGAGGATGTCCAGATCCTTGACTGCACAATCCAATTCCCGACGGGCCTCGACCCGGCTCGACAACTCCGACTCGACTTCACCGGATTTGACCCGATCGGCCGCCTCGACAGGACCCACCTGCGCGACGAAGGCCGCCAGTTCCGCGCACGGCGGCTCAGCGACCCGTGACAGATAGGCCCAGGCACGCCGGACCTCGTCGGTCATGACACACCCCCGGCCCGACGGAAGCCCAACGCCGTGGCCACGTCCTCACGCGCCGGCATGGTCCGGCCGGCGAGATCGGCCAACGTCCAGGCGACTCTCAAACTCCTGTCGGCGCCGCGCATGCTGATCACCCCAAGGTCGAGTGCGGACCGCAACGGCTCCATGGCGGCTCTGGGCAGTCGGAACTCACGCCGCAGCAGCGAACCGCCGACCTCGGCGTTGGTACCGATCCCGTACGGCTTCCACCTTTCCTGGGCGGCGAGGCGGGCTGCCGCAACGCGGTCACGCACCACGGCGCTCGACTCTCCGACCTGCGGGGTGAATGCTCCGACGCTGACGGGATGCAACTCCACCTGCAGGTCGACGCGGTCCACCAATGGCCCGGACAGCTTGCCGCGATACCGCAGCCTGGCCTGGGCCGAACAGACACAGTCCTGCGATTTGGGCGGCGCGCACGGGCACGGATTGGCCGCCAGAACCAGTTGGAAGCGGGCTGGGTAACACGCCACCCCGTCCCGGCGGGCCAGCCGGATCTCACCGTCCTCCAACGGGGTTCGCAGCGCTTCGAGGGCACTTGAGCCCATCTCGGCGAACTCGTCGAGAAACAACACACCGCGGTGTGCCCGACTGACCGCTCCGGGGCGAGCGAACCCGCTTCCGCCTCCGACGAGCGCCGCCACGGTCGAGGTGTGGTGAGGAGCCACGAACGGCGGCCGCGTGATCAGCGGTGTATCCCCTGCCAGCAGCCCTGCCACGGAGTGAATCGCGGTGACCTCCAACGACTCCCCCGGCGACAACGGCGGCAACAAGCCTGGAAGACGCTGCGCCAACATCGTTTTACCGATGCCGGGAGGGCCGGTGAGCATCAGGTGGTGAGCACCCGCGGCGGCCACCTCCAGGGCGTAGCGGGCCTGAGCCTGACCGACCACGTCGGCAAGATCAGCTGTGGGCTCGGGGGCGCACCCCGGCGCGGCCACCCGCGCCACCAGATCCCCTTTGCCGTCGAGCCAGGCCTGCAGCTGACGCAACGTGCGCACACCGCACACCTCGATCCCGTCCACCAGACTCGCCTCGGCCAGGTTGTCGACGGGCACCACCACGAGGGGCCAGCCCTCCTGCTTGGCGGCCAACACCGCCGGCAGGACGCCGTGGACCGGACGGATACGGCCGTCGAGGGCGAGTTCGCCGAGCAGAACCGACTTTTCCAGCCGGGCCCAGGCCGTCTTGGTGTGCGCCGAGAGCACCGCAGCCGCCAGCGCCACGTCATAGACCGAACCGACCTTGCGCAACGTGGCCGGGGACAACGCCAACGTCAGGCGCGACATCGGCCATTCGTTGCCACAGTTGGTGATCGCCGCCCGCACCCGATCCCGCGACTCCTGCAGGGCGGTGTCGGGCAACCCCACCAGATGCACGCCCGGCAGCCCCGAGGTGATATCCGCCTCGATCTCCACGATGACGCCGTCCACCGCACGCACGGCCACCGAATAGGCTCTGCCCAAACCCATTTCAACCCACCCCCTTGAGGTGCGTCAGCTCGGGTTCTCGGCGGCGGCCGAGGCGCACCCCGATCACGTCGATGCGCAGTGCGGCGAAACGAACCTCCTGCTCGGCCAGCCACAGCGCCGCCAGCCGGCGGATGCGGCGCACCTTCTGGGCCGTCACCGCCTCGGCCAGCCCGCCGAAACCATCGCCGGTGCGGGTCTTCACCTCGACGAAGACCGCCGTGTTGGTGGCGACGTCCACGGCGATCACGTCGAGCTCGCCGTAGCGGCATCGCCAGTTGCGGGTCAGGGTGCGCAAGCCCTGTGCCGTCAGATACTCGACGGCCAGCTGTTCGCCCAGTGCGCCGATCTCGGCCCGTGTCAGAGAACTCATGCCCACACCGTGCGGACCCGGTCCGACAGCATCTGCTCAATCCGGCCGAGTTATCCCCAGCGTCGAGTTCATCCACAGGTCTCGCCCACCCCGGTAGTGTCCTTAGGTGATGCTCAGCTAACGCCGAAAGGATTCACTTGATGCTCACACGCTGGAGCCGCCGGGTTGCTGTTGTCCTGTCTGCCGTCGCGGTCGCCGCCGGGATGGTCGCGTGCTCCAGTTCGGGGTCTGACGAGCTGTTGATCTACAACGCCCAGCACGAGTCGCTCACCAAGGAGTGGATCGACGCGTTCACCAAGGAGACCGGCATCAAGGTCACCTACCGGCAGGGCGGTGACACCGAGCTCGGCAACCAGCTGGTGGCCGAGGGCAACGCCTCCCCGGCCGACGTTTTCCTCACCGAGAACTCCCCGGCGATGGCCGCTGTCGAGAAGGCCGGGCTGTTCGCCGACGTCGAGCAGCAGACCCTCGACCAGGTCCCGGCCCAGTTCCGCCCGTCGTCGAACAAGTGGAGCGGCGTGGCGGCGCGCTCGACGGTCTTCGTCTACAACAAGGCCAAGCTGCCGGCCGATCAGCTGCCCCACTCGATCATGGATCTGCAGCAGCCGCAGTGGAAGGGCCGCTGGGGTGCGCCGCCGGCCAAGGCGGACTTCCAGGCGATCGTCGCGGCCATCCTCGAGCTGAAGGGCGAGCCGGCCACGGCGCAGTGGCTGGCCGGATTGAAGACCAATGCCGTTGTGCTCCAGGACAACATCGCGACGCTGCGCGCCGTGAACGACGGTCAGGTCGACGGCGGGATCATCTATCACTACTACTGGTTCCGCGATCAAGCCAAGACCAAGGAGATCAGCGGGAACACCGCCCTCCACTACTTCAAGAACCAAGATCCCGGCGCGTTCGTCAGCCTGTCCGGCGGCGGCGTCCTGAAATCCAGCAAGAAGCAGGATCAGGCCCAGCGGTTCCTCCGGTTCATCACGGGCAAGGCCGGTCAGGAAGTGCTGCAGAAGGGCACCTCGTTCGAATACCCGGTCGCCAGTGGTGTCGCGGCCAACCCGGCCCTGCCGCCGTTGGACACGTTGCAGGCGCCCGCGGTCAACCCGTCCAATCTCGATGCCGCCAAGGT
Organism: Mycobacterium shunyiense; assembly: GCF_058270035.1. Taxonomy (NCBI): domain Bacteria; kingdom Bacillati; phylum Actinomycetota; class Actinomycetes; order Mycobacteriales; family Mycobacteriaceae; genus Mycobacterium; species Mycobacterium shunyiense. Next base: position 212,317 of record NZ_JBZDPT010000034.1, read on the forward strand.
CACCGACCTGATGACGAAAGCTGGCTTGCTGTAATTGGTCGCGACAGAAGCACCACCGGCTCAACCCGGACCGCAGCAGCGTTCCGCACGTCCCCGGCCGGGGGCAGCGCTGAGCTCCGCCGTGGTGCTCTTGCTGGCAGCGACCTTCATCCCGCTGGGTTACGTCGCCTGGTCGGTCATCACCACCGGCCCGGGTCGGGTGATCGAGCTGGTGGTGAGGCCCCGGGTCGGCGAACTCCTGCTCAACACCGTGGGCCTGGTCGTGATCACCGTGCCCGTGTGCGTTGTGCTCGGAGTCGGAGCAGCCTGGCTGGTTGAGCGCACCGATCTGCCGGGACGGACATGGTGGCGGCCGGTGTTCGTCGCACCCCTGGCCGTGCCCGCGTTCGTCAACAGCTACGCCTGGGTGAGTGTGGTGCCGTCTTTGCACGGTTTCTCGGCCGGGGTGCTGATCGCGACGCTGTCGTACTTCCCGTTCGTCTATGTGCCCGCCGCGGCCACGCTGCGTCGCATCGACCCGGCACTCGAGGAATCGGCCCGCGCACTCGGTTCGGGTTCCTCGGGCGTGTTCTTCCGGGTGGTGCTGCCGCAGCTGCGCCTCGCGATCCTGGGCGGCGCACTGCTGATCGGTGTCCACCTGCTGGCCGAATACGGCGCGTTCGCGATGATCCGCTTCTCGACCTTCACCACCGCGATCTTCGAACAGTTCCAGGCCACGTTCGACGGCGCGGCCGGCGCCACGCTGGCCGCCGTTCTGGTGCTGCTGTGCCTGCTGCTGTTGGTCACCGAAGCCGCGGCCCGCGGCAATGCCCGCTTCGCACGGATCGGCTCCGGAGCGCAACGGGCCAGTGCGCCGATGCGCCTGGGCCACACCATGGTGCCGGCCACCGTCGGATTGCTGGCCCTGGCCGCCCTGGCACTGGGAGTTCCGCTGTGGACGCTGACGCGGTGGACGTGGATCGGTGGCGCGCAGGTGTGGGACGCCACCGAGATCGGTACCGCGCTCGCCCAGACCGCGACGCTGGCCGCTGCCGCCGCGGTTCTGACCACCGTGCTGGCCTTCCCGTTCGCCTGGGTCGCCGTCCGCTACCGCGGCCTGCTGGCCCGCTCGATCGAGGGCGCCAACTTCATCACCAGCTCGATGCCCGGCATCGTCACCGCGCTGGCCCTGGTCACCGTCGCGATCCGCTACGCTCCCCCGCTCTATCAGACTGCCGCCCTGGTGATCTGCGCCTACGTGCTGCTGTTCCTGCCGCGCGCCCTGGTCAGCCTGCGCTCGGGCCTGGCACAGGTCCCGCCGTCAGTGGAAGAAGCCTCACGTTCGCTGGGGGCCTCACCGGCGCGGACGTTCGTGCTGATCACCCTGCGGCTGACCGCCCCGGCCGCCGCGGCCGGGGCCTCGCTGGTTTTCGTCGCCGTGGCAACGGAATTGACCGCGACGCTGTTGCTGGCACCGACCGGCACCCGCACCCTGGCCATGCGGTTCTGGTCGCTGAGCAGCGAACTCGATTACGCCGCGGCGGCACCCTACGCCCTGATGCTGATCGCCTTGTCCATACCCGTGACCCTGATGCTGTTGCGTCAGTCGACAAAGGTGGCTGCCCTGTGACCGACGATGTCCTGCAGGTGCGCGGACTCCGCAAGTCCTTCGACGGCACTGCGGTGCTCGACGGCATCGACCTGACCCTGACGCCGGGCACCATCACCGCGGTGGTCGGGTCGTCCGGGTGCGGTAAGACCACGCTGCTACGGGTGATCGCCGGCTTCGAATCCCCCGACGCCGGCACCGTGACCATCGGTGGGCGCGAAATGGCAAGTCCGACAAACACTGTCGCACCCCATCGACGCGACGTCGGCTACGTGGCACAGGACGGTGCATTGTTCCCCCACCTCACGGTGGCCCAGAACGTCGCTTACGGTCTGCGCGAGCGCGGCACTGCGGCCCGGGCCAGGGTCGGCGAGCTGCTGGCCACCGTGTCCCTGGATTCGTCGTTCGCGCAGCGCCGCCCGCATCAACTCTCCGGTGGCCAGCAGCAGCGCGTCGCGTTGGCCCGGGCGCTGGCCCGCCGGCCGGTGGTCATGCTGCTCGACGAGCCGTTCAGCGCGCTCGACACCGGACTGCGTGCCGCCACCCGAAAGTCCGTGGCCCGTGCGCTGTCCGAGACCGGGGTGACCACCCTGATCGTGACGCACGACCAGGAGGAGGCGCTGTCGATCTCCGATCAGGTCGCGGTGATGCGCGAGGGCAGGTTCACCCAGGTCGGAACACCCGAGCACGTGTACCGCCAACCCGCCGACCGGTTCACCGCCGAGTTCCTCGGGGACTGCATCACGGTGGCCGGCACCGTCACGTCAGGTTGGGCCGACAGCGCGCTGGGCCGGATACCGGTACAGGCCGGCGCCGCCGACGGTCCGTGCACGCTGGTGCTGCGGCCTGAACAGCTTGTCGCCACCGCGATTTCGGACAGCGAGGGTGATGCCCACGCCGCCGCCAGTGTGGGAACCGTGGTCGGCACCGAGTTCCTCGGCCACGATGTGCTGCTCACCATCGAGCCGGCCGCAGCCGGTGAGCCCATCGTCGTGCGCCAGCACAGCCTGAATCCGCCGGCCCGCGACACCAAGGTCCGGATCAATGTGCGGGGCGCGGGAACGGCGTTGCCTTGAGCCACATCGTCTCCGCGTTGAGGGCGCACGGTGACCGGATCGCGGTCTTCACCGAGACCCGGCAGATCAGCTACTCGACCCTCGCCGACCTCGTGTCACAGTCCGCGATGACGCTGGGCACCGAACGACGCCTCGTGCTTCTCGAAGCACGCAACGACCTGCCCACCCTGGTGCACTACCTGGGCGCACTGGCCGGTGGCCACGTGTCCTTGCCGGTACCCGCGGACGGCGACCACGGCACGATCCTGCGGACCTACTCCCCCGACACCGTGATCGACGCCGCAGGCATCCACCACCGGCGCACCCACAGCACGCACCGGCTGCACGACGATCTGGCACTGCTGATGTCGACCTCGGGCAGCACCGGGTCACCGAAGCTGGTCCGGCTGTCCTACACCAATCTCGCCAGCAATGCCGCCGCCATCGCCGAGTACCTCGCGATCAGTGAAACCGATCGGGCGGCAACGACATTGCCACTGTCGTACTGCTACGGACTGTCGGTGGTCAACAGTCACCTGCTGCGCGGAGCCGGCCTGGTCCTCACCGATCGCTCGGTGGTCGACGACGAGTTCTGGGACCTGTTCACCCGTTACCGGGCCACCACCTTCGCCGGGGTAAGCCACACGTTCGAACTGCTCGACCGCATCGGCTTCGACACCATGGACCTGCCCCATCTGCGGTACCTCACCCAGGCGGGTGGGCGGATGGCACCCGATCGGGTGCGCCGTTTCGCGGCACTGGGACAGCGCCGTGGCTGGCAGCTGTTCGTGATGTACGGCGCCACCGAGGCGACCGCCCGGATGGCTTATCTGCCACCGGAATTGGCTCTGGCACACCCCGAAGCCGTCGGACGTCCGATTCCCGGCGGCAGCCTGTCCATCCGTTCCGGTGACGGCTGGCCCGAGGGCACAGGTGAACTCGTCTACCGCGGCGCCAACGTGATGCTCGGATACGCGCAGCGACCCGAGGACCTGGCCCTCGGCGCCACCATCTCCGAACTCCGCACCGGCGACATCGCCCGGCGCACCTCGGACGGCCTGTACGAAGTCATCGGCCGCAGTGGCCGATTCGTGAAGCTGTTCGGCCTGCGCATCGACCTCGACCGTCTCCAGACCACCCTCGCCGACCACGGAGTGACGGCGTTGTGCGCCGACGACGGCGAAGCCCTTGCGGTGGCCGCCGTTGACACGGGCGCCACGACTGCCGGTGAAGTGCAGCAGTTGACCGCCACTCTGGCCGGCGTGCCCGCCGGTGCGGTGCGCTCGGCGCTCGTCTCCGAACTGCCCCGGTTGATCTCGGGCAAGCCCGATTACGCCACGGTGCGCACGTTGGCCGCCGCACCCCCAGTCGGCGACATCTCGGACCTGAAGGGCCTGTTCGCCGAGGTTCTACACCTGCCTGCTGCGTCCGTCGACCGCGACGCCAGCTTCATCGATCTCGGCGGTAACTCACTGTCCTATGTGGCGATGTCGGTTCGGCTGGAACGCGCCCTGGGACGGCTGCCGAAGGATTGGCACCGGATGCCGCTGCGGGACCTGGAGCACCATTGCGCGCCCCGTCGGCGTCGATGGGCAACCGTGGAAACCAGCGTCGCCCTGCGTGCCGCAGCCATTGTCCTCATCGTCGGTTCGCATGCCGAGTTATTCGCACTGTGGGGCGGTGCGCACATCCTGCTCGGGGTGGCCGGTTACAACTTCGGCCGGTTCTGCCTGACCCCGGCCCCGCCGTCGACGCGGCTACGTCACCTGCGCAACACGATCGCCTGGATCGCCGTGCCCTCCATCGTCTGGGTCGCCGTCGCGCTGGTCGTCACCGACGACTATCACGCGTCGAACCTGTTGCTGGCCAACAAGTTCCTCGGGCCGCCCGACAGCATGACCGCCGGACGATTGTGGTTCGTCGAGGCCCTCGTCTGGATCCTGGTGGCACTGACCGCGGTATGCGCGCTGCCGGGTGCCGACCGGCTGGAGCGACGCCGCCCGTTGGCCTTCGCCGCGGCGTTCCTCGCACTCGGGTTGGTATTGCGTTACGACCTACCCGGTTTGGGTCTGGGCCGCGAAGCCTGGTTCACGGTGCTGGCGTTCTGGTTCTTCGCGGCCGGGTGGGTGGCGGCCAAGGCCACCGCCACCTGGCAACGCGCCCTCGTCACCGTCGTGCTGGCGGTGGGCTTGCACGGCTACTTCGGCAACACTGGCCGGGAAACCCTGGTACTGGCCGGGTTCGCACTGCTGATCTGGCTGCCCGCGGTGCGCTGTCCCGCGCCGATAGCGACTGGCTGCGGGCTGCTCGCCGAGGCCTCGCTGTACACGTACCTGACGCACTACCAGGTCTATCCGTTGTTCGGCGACCACCGGGTGCTCGGTGTGCTGGCGGCGCTGATCGTGGGGGTGGCGCTCACGTACCTGATCAACGTGACCCGAAGGAAGTTCGCGAGAAGACGCGTAGGTGCCCGGATCGCGACGAAAGTGGGTCCCTACGTGTCTGCTCGGCAGGGAAACTCAGTCCGCCACGCGGTCGGCGACCAGCCCCTCCTGCACCAGCGTGGCGGCCACCGCACCGTCGGCACGCAGCAGGCTTGACGTGATCAGCCCCCGCCCCCGCTCAGCGGCAGGTGAGCGTGACTCCAGCAGGTTCCACTCCCCGGCCCGCACCGGACGGTGAAACCAGATCGACGAATCCGTGGTGCCACTGCGGTGACTGCGCGACCGCATGCTGTGCCCATGCACAGCCAACGCCGGATCGATGCCGTACAGGTCGGTGATGTACACCGCGATCAGCATGTGCACCAACGGATCGTCCGGCAGCTCGGTGGTGACCCGCCACCACATGCGGCGCACGAACTCCTCGCCCGAACCGTCGTCGGCGATGCGGATGTCGAACTCGTCGAGCGGCAGGGACGGCGCCGGACCGGGCGGGCCGGTGCACGGAAGCACCTCGGGGTCGTGTGGCATCGCACCGAGCCCGTGTGTGGGGCCGGCGAGGGCCGTCGCGAACGACACCGTGGCCGTGGTCAGCATGCGGCCATGCTCATACGATTCGACACGTCGCGCCGAGGCGGTACGCCCGTCGTACACGCGGTGCACGCGCTGCTCGACCGGTTCCCCGGCGTCCCCGCCGCGCAGGAACTGCAGGTGCATGTTGGTCGGTGACCGGTCATCGCCCACCGTCCGGCAGGCGGCGGCCAGGCTCTGTGCGGCGAGCAGACCACCGTAGGCCCGCTTGCCTGCCGGACCGCTGGCCTGCCCGGTGAACACATCGCCATCGGCGGCCCGTACGTCCAACAGCTTCAGCAGAGCACTCATTGATCGGTACCCGTTGCGACAGTGCCTGATTCGGTCAGCGCGGCAATCTCGTCGGCACCGAGCCCGAGGTGCTCGGCCAGCACCGAGTTCGTGTCGTCGCCGAGAGCGGGAGCAGGGACCGCGGGCGGATACATCCCGCCGATCGAAACCGGCAGGCCCGGCGCCAGGTAGGTGCCGATGCGGGGTTGCTCCAGCGGGGTGAACAGCGGATTGGCGACCACCCGCTCGTTGACGGCGACCTCCGCGAAGCTGCGGTACTGCTCCCAGAGCACCGAGGTGCCCGACAGCGCCGCACTGATCTCCTCGGCGGTGTGTTCGCTGAACCACAAGGTGAACAGGCCAGTCAGGGCGTCTCGGTGGATGTACCGCTGCCCCTCGTCGGTGAAGTCTGCGCCGAACGCCTCGGCAAGGGCGGCAACGGCTTTGGTGGTGCCGGTGACCTCGGTGAGGTCCCGGAAGTGCCGTCCGGTGAGCGCCACCAGCATGAAACCGACGCCGTCGCTGCTGGTGAAGTTCTGGCCGTACGTGCCGTACAGCGTGTTGCCGAGCCGTTCGCGGCCCGTACCGTTGACCATCACCTCCGTCAGGAATCCGAGATTGCCCGCCGTGGCCAGTGCGACGTTCTCCAGCGGAATGCTGATCCGGGCGCCCTCACCGGTGGAATCACGGTGTCGCAGTGCGGCACTGACTGCCAGCGCCACGTACAGCCCGCAGCTGACATCCCAGGCGGGCAACACATGGTTCACCGGGGTGGACAGCTGGGCTGGCCCGGTGACCATCGGGAAGCCCAACCCGGCGTTGACCGTGTAATCCACCCCGGTGCCGCCGTCGGCACGCCCGGACACCTCGACGTGGATCAGGTCGGGACGCTGCGCGGACAGCACGTCGTACGAATGCCATTGCCGTCCAGCCACATTCGTGATGAGCGCACCGGCCTCGGCGATCAGCCGTTGCACCAGCTGCTGGCCCTCCGGTGACCGCATATCGGCAGCCACAGAACGCTTGCCCTTGTTCAGCCCGGCCCAGTAGATGCTGTCGCCACCGTCGGTCAGCGGCCAGCGGTGATAGTCGGCGGCACCCCCGATGGGATCGACGCGCACCACCTCGGCGCCCAACTGGGCCAGGGTCATGCCGGCCAGCGGCACGGCGACGAAACTGGAGATCTCGACGATCCGTACCCCGGCCAGCGGGCGGGTCGGGTCCGGCGTTACGGATTCGGCCATGGGAGTCAAGCTATCAAGCCGGTTCGCCCACCAGTTTCACCGCGGCGGCCTCGATGGTGTCCTCGGACAACAGCACCTCCAGTGCGGCATCGCCCAGCGGGATGAAGCTGTCGGCACTGGAGACCCGCTGCACCCGCCCGGTGAAGCCGTGGTCAGCGAGTTCGGCCAGCACCCCTTCCCCCACGCCCCCGGTGCGGCGGGTCTCGTCGACGATGAGCACCCGTCCGGTCGCGTCCGCCTCGCGCAGCATGTCCTCGACCGGCAGCGGCGACAGCCAGCGTAGGTCGACCACCCGGGCGGCGATCCCGGCGCGCTCCAGGCGAGCCGCGACCCGCAGGCTCATCCACAGTCCGTTGGCGAACGTCAGGATGGTCAGGTCGACACCGTTGCCGTACGTGCGGGCCGTACCGACACGGACAGGCTGCTGCGGATAGGCCGCCAGCCACTGCTCGTCACCGTCGGCATAGAGATCCTTGCTGTGGTACAAGGCGATGGGTTCGAGGTAAATGCACACCGCACCAGCGGATTTCGCGGCGGAAACGCAAGTGTGCAGCATCGCCGCGGCGTCGTCGGGCCGGGCCGGCGAGGCGATCACCACCCCGGGGATGTCGCGGATCGCGGCGACCGAATCGTCGTTGTGGAAGTGACCGCCGAACCCCTTTTGATACCCGTAGCCCGCGATCCGCACCACCATCGGATTGCGGTACTGCCGGTTGGAGAAGAACTGCAGCGTGGCCCCCTCACCGCGGATCTGATCGGCGGCGTTGTGCAGATAGGCCAGGTACTGGATCTCCGGGATCGGCACCAGCCCCGAGACACCGGCGCCCAGGGCCAGTCCCAGGATGGTTTGTTCGTCGAGCAGGGTGTCGAAGACCCGCGCGGGGCCGGCCGCAGCCTGCAGGCCGCGGGTCACCCCGTAGACACCGCCCTTACGGGCGATGTCCTCGCCGAACACGATCGCCTCCGGATGCGCCTGCAGCACCTCCTGCAGCGCCCGATTGACGGCCAGAGCCAGGGTCAGCGGTGGACCGCCGGGCTCACCCGGCGCGACGGCGGAGACCGACCTGGCCTCGTCCAGTGTTTCGCGCAGCGGTTGCATCACCGCCGTCGCACTGTCCAATCGCGGACGATCGCTGACCTCGCGCGCCAGGCTCATCACCTCGGCCCGTTTGTCCTCATAGCGTTGCAGCACCTGATCGGGCGTCAGGATGCCATGGGCCACAAGTGTTCTCGCGGTGGTCAGCACGGGGTCACGCTCATAGTCGGCAACGATGTCGGCGGGCCGCCGGTAGGCCTGCTCATAGTCGGACCCGGCATGACCCATCAGCCGTACCGTGCGCAGGTGTAAGAATGCCGGTTTGCGAACGCGCCGGACCCAATCGGCCGCGGCGCGTGCGGTTTCGACCACATCGACGAGGTCGCACCCGTCGGCGGCGAAGTACTGCAACCCCTTGCGGTCCCCGTAGGCACGGGCGATCCAGCCGCGCGGCGTCGGCGTGCTGATCCCGATGCCGTTGTCCTCGCAGACCAACAGCAGCGGCATCGGCAGACCCTGGTATGCGGCGTGCAGGGCGGCATTGACGGCGCCGACGGTCGTCGAATGATTGGCCGAGGCGTCACCGAAACTGCACACGGTGACCGCGTCCTCCGGCCATGGGCAGGCCACACCGAGCTTGCGGGTGCGGGCGATCGAAAACGCCACCCCGACCGACCGCGGCAGATGTGACGCGATGGTGGACGTCTGCGGAATGATGTTCAGGTCCTGACGGCCGAACACCTTGTGCCGCCCGCCGGAGATCGGCTCAGCGGTGGCCGCCACCAACCCCAGCAGCACGTCGCGCAGCGGATCGCAGCCGTCGACCTGCGCGGCGCGGGCCAGGTAGAAGCCGCCCGACCGATAGTGCAGCAACGCCGGATCGCTCGGCCGCAGGGCGGCGGCGACAGCGGCATTACCCTCGTGCCCGGACGATCCGATGGTGTAGAAGCCCTGCCCCTGCGAACGCAGCCACCGGGCGGCCAGGTCCAGATGCCTGCTGCCCAGCTGAGCGTCGAAGAGCGCCAAGGGATTCGGCATATCCAGTGCCGGGGCATCCTCTGAGCCCGGCGCGATGAGCGACGCTACCGTCGCGGTGAAGTACGCGTCGATGGGCTCGATGGTCATTCAGATCAGCTCGATCGCCTCGGCGATCGACGGCAGCACGCGGCTGGGCCGGAACGGATAACGTTCGATGTCGGAGACAGACGTCGAACCGGTGAGCACCAGGATGGTCTCCAGACCCGCCTCGATCCCGGCCACCACGTCGGTGTCCATCCGGTCCCCCACCATCACGGTGTTCTCCGAATGCGCCTCGATCCGATTGAGCGCACTGCGGAACATCATCGGATTGGGCTTCCCGACGAAGTAGGGGTCGCGGCCGGTGGCCTTGGTGATCATCGCCGCCACCGATCCCGTCGCGGGCAACGGGCCCTCGGCCGACGGACCTGAGACATCGGGGTTGGTGGCGATGAATCGGGCGCCGCCGAGAATCAGTCGGACGGCCTTGGTGATCGCCTCGAAGGAGTAGGTGCGGGTCTCCCCCAACACCACATAGTCGGGATCGATGTCGGTCAGGGTGTAGCCGGCCTCGTGCAGCGCGGTGGTCAGCCCGGCCTCGCCGATCACATACGCCGAGCCGCCCGGCTGCTGATCGGCCAGGAACGCCGCGGTCGCCAGTGCGGAGGTCCAGATCGACGTCTCGGGCACGATCAGCCCCGACCGGGCCAGTCGGGCCGCCAGATCGCGCGGGGTGAAGATCGAGTTGTTGGTGAGCACCAGAAACGGCCGTTGTTTGTCGGCCAGAGTCTGCAGGAACTCGGCGGCGCCCGGGAGCGCGTGCTCCTCGCGGACCAGGACGCCGTCCATGTCGGTTAGCCAGCACTGGGCAGGTGAACGCACCGGTCCAGTGTCTCAACTCGCCGTGCGGATCAAGCGGCAACGGAGTTATCCACAAGGTGTGGCGATGGCATGGCGGTGACGCCCCCGCCTCCATACGATGGGGCGATGGCAGCCCTCGAAGACCTCGAAGCGCGGGTGGCAGCGCTGGAGGCCTCCCATTTTGACTATCGCGCGGTGCTTGCGGCAGTCAACGCATTGGGTGCCAATCAGCGTGAGCAGGGCCAACGACTCACCTCCGTCGAGGGGCGGCTCACCTCGGTCGAGCGCGAACTGACGGACTTCCGTCAAGAGACCCGAGCCCGCCTGCGCTCAGTCGACGAGCATCTGGCCGAGATCAAGGACCTCATAACCGGCCGGCGCTGAAAGCAACGGCCCGGTGAGCGGAAACCGCACAGCCGGGCCGTTGACTACTCAGCCGAGATCAGTTGGCGTGCTGATCGGCGACGTCGAGCGCGGAGTCCAGGATCGCCAGACCCTCGCGCGCCTCTTCTTCGGTGACGTTGCACGGCGGCACCACGTGGATGCGGTTGAAGTTGGCGAACGGCAGCAAGCCGTTGGCCTTGCACGCGCCGATCACGGCATTCATCGCCGGGCTGGAGCCACCGTAGGGCGCCAACGGTTCGCGGGTCTGCTGATCCGCCACGAGCTCGACCGCCCAGAACACGCCCGCGCCACGCACCTCGCCGACGCTGCGGTGCTTGGCCGCCAACTCGGCCAGGCCGGGTGCCAGCACCTCGGCACCGATCTTGGCGGCGTTCTCGACCATGCCCTCGTCAGCCATGGCGTTGATGGTGGCGACCGCAGCCGCGGTGGCCAGCGGGTGCCCGGAATAGGTCAGCCCACCCGGGTACGGACGATGCGCGAACGTCTCGTAGATGGCCGGGCTGATCGCGACACCACCGAGCGGAACGTAACCGGAGTTCACCCCCTTGGCGAAGGTGAGCAGATCGGGCACCACGTCGAAATGGCCGATGGAGAACCACTTTCCACTACGACCGAAGCCGGCCATCACCTCGTCGGCGATGAACACGATGCCGTAGCGGTCGCAGATCTCGCGCACCCCGGCCATGTACCCCGGCGGCGGGACCATGATGCCCGCGGTACCCGGGATCGACTCCAGGATGATCGCGGCGATGGTGGTCGGACCCTCCATCTGGATCAGCTTGTCGAGGTACTCCAGAGCGCGCTGGGATTCCTGTTCCTCGGTTTCGGCGTGGAACGACGAGCGGTAGAGGAACGGCCCGTTGAAGTGCAGGGTGCCGGAATTGCCGCGGTCGTTGGGCCAGCGCCGCGGGTCACCGGTCAGGTTGATCGCGGTGTCGGTGCCACCGTGGTAGGCGCGGTACCGCGACAGCACCTTGTAGCGGCCGGTGTGCAGGCGGGCCATCCGGACCGCGTGCTCGACCGCGTCGGCGCCGCCGTTGGTGAAGAACACCTTGTTCAGCTCACCGGGGGTGCGCTCGGCGATCAGCCGGGCCGCCTCCGAACGTGCCGAGTTGGCGTATTGCGGAGCCACGGTGCAGAGCTTGGCGGCCTGCTCGGCAATCGCGGCAACAACTTTCGGGTGCTGATGACCGATGTTGGTGTTGACCAGCTGGGAGGAGAAGTCCAGCAGCCGGTTGCCGTCACCGTCCCAGACGTACGAACCCTGGGCGGCGGTGATCGTCATCGGCGAGATCTCCTCCTGCGCCGACCAGGAGTGGAACACGTGTGCGCGGTCTAGTTCGTAGGCCCGCGCGGCCTCGGCCTTCGCCGCATCGACGGTCAACCCGTTGGGCAGCGTGGCGGACTCTTGAATCGCAGTCATGAGTTGAATTCTCTCACTTGTTCTCGGGGAAGCCGAGGTTGATGCCACCGTGGCTGGGGTCCAGCCAGCGGGTGGTGATGGCCTTGGTGCGGGTGAAGAAGTGCACGCCTTCGGCGCCGTGCGCATGGCTGTCACCGAACAGCGATGCCTTCCAACCACCAAAGCTGTAGTAGGACATCGGAACCGGGATCGGCACGTTGATGCCGACCATGCCGACCTCGACCTCGTTCTGGAACCGCCGCGCGGCGCCACCGTCGTTGGTGAAGATCGCGGTGCCGTTGCCGTACGGGTTGTTGTTGATCAGCTCAAGCGCCTCGTCGTAGGTCTCGACGCGCAGGACCGACAGCACCGGGCCGAAGATCTCGTCGGTGTAGACGCTCATCTCCGGGGTGACGTTGTCGAGCAGGGTCGGGCCGAGCCAGAAGCCACCCGAATCCCGTTGACCCGCCCCGTCCAGGACCGTACGGCCGTCGACGACGACCTTGGCACCGTCGGCCTCGCCCGCGTCGATGTAGGAGGCCACCTTGTCGCGGTGGGCCTTGGTGACCAGCGGCCCCATGTCCGAATCCTTGGTTCCGTCACCGGTTTTGATGGTGGCGGCACGCTCGGCGATCTTGGCGACCAGCTCGTCGGCGACGGGGCCCACAGCGACGGCGGCCGAGATGGCCATGCAGCGCTCACCGGCGGAACCGAATCCGGCGTTGATCATGGCATCGGCCGCGAGGTCCAGATCGGCGTCGGGCAGGATCACCGCGTGGTTCTTGGCCCCACCCAGGGCCTGCACGCGCTTGCCTGCCGCGGTGGCAGTGGCGTACACGTACTGCGCGATCGGGGTGGACCCGACGAAGGACACCGCCTTGATCTTGGGGTTGGTCAGCACCTCGTCGACTGCCGTCTTGTCACCCTGCAGGACGTTGAACACACCCTCGGGCAGTCCGGCCTCGGCCCACAGCTGCGCCATCCACAGCGAGGCGCTCGGGTCTTTCTCCGACGGCTTGAGCACCACGGTGTTACCGGCGGCGATGGCGATCGGGAAGAACCACATCGGCACCATGGCGGGGAAGTTGAACGGCGAGACGATGCCGACCGGTCCCAGCGGCTGCAGCACGGAGTGCACGTCGACGTTGGTCGACGCGTTCTCGCTGAATCCACCCTTGAGCAGATTCGGGATGCCGCAAGCGAACTCGACGACTTCCAGACCACGGCTGACCTCGCCGAGCGCATCGGAGAGCACCTTGCCGTGCTCGCTGGTAATAATCTCTGCGAGTTCGCCCTTCCGCTGGTTGAGCAGCTCGCGGAAGGCGAACAACACCGAGGTGCGCTTGGTCAGGGACGTGTCCCGCCAGGCCGGGAACGCCGCGGCGGCGGCGTCGATCACCGCACGCGCGTCATCCACACTGGCCAGCGCGACCTCGCCGGTGACCGCACCGGTCGCCGGGTTGGTCACCGGGGCGGTGGCGGTCGAAGTGCCGGCAAACACCTTGCCGTCGCGCCAATGCTGGATGACATTGCTCATGGATTCCCGAACCTTCCTGTGGCGGTAAGTACTGGTACTACTCTGGGCCACCGTCAATACCAGCGGGACGATCATCTTGTAATCCTGATCAGCCGGTTCATTACACTTTGTAAAATGATCCCGACCGTGCGCGACATCGTCAGCCTGCCGGTGGTGCAGGCCGGCGAGCCCGAGGTGCTCAGCGCACAACAGCTGGACCGGCCGGTGCGCTGGGTCCACGTGAGCGACATGCCGGACCTGGCCGGCCTGCTGCAGGGTGGCGAACTGGTGCTCACCACCGGTGCGGCACTGCGTGACGCGCCCCGCGACTACCTGCGACGGATGCACCGGGCAGGAGTGGTCGGCGTGGTCGTCGAACTGGGCACCCGCATCGAATCACTGCCCGACAGCGTCGGGAAGATGGCGCAGACTCTCGGCCTGGCGCTCGTGGTCCTGCACCGACAGACCAAGTTCGTCGAAGTCACCGAGGCGGTGCACCGCCTCATCGTGGCCGACCAGTACGAGGAACTCGAGTTCGCCCACCGCACCCACAAGACCTTCACCGAGCTGAGCATGAAACGGCCGTCGATGGCCGACATCGTGCGCGCGGCCGCCGAGATGATCGATGAATCGGTGGTGCTGGAGGACCTGTCCCGCCAGGTGCTGGCGATCTCACCGCGCAACGAGCCGGCCACCACCGTGCTCGCCGACTGGCAACAGCGATCCCGAGCGATGACGGAACCGTGGGTCACCACGGCCGTCGGCCCACGCGCCGAGGAGTGGGGTCGGCTGATCGTCCCGCACGCCCCGGCCGCGCCGGACAAGACGAAGATGGTCCTGGAACGCGCCGCACAGGCGCTCGCCCTGCACCGGATGGCCGAAAGGGGCCGGACCGGTCTCGAGCATCAAGCCCAGAGCGGGTTGATCGACGACGTTCTCGGCGGACGAATTGACGACGACCGCGAGGCCGATGCCCGGGCGCTGGCCCTCGGTCTGCGAGCCGGTGGCACCTACCTGCCGGCCACCGTCAGGGTGGGTGCGCCACCGGACCGGCTCGACCCGGTGGGCACCCAACGCCGCAACATCCGCATCCTCGATGCAGTCACTCACAGCGTGAAAGCCCAAGGGCACAGCGCGATCTGCTCGATCCGGCGAGACGGAGAGATCGGCCTCGTGCTGGCGCTGAATCCGCGGCGCGGTTCCAGCACCGAAGTCACCCTGAGCCGGCTGGCCGAGGGCTGGCGTGAGGCCATCGCCCGTGGCGGCGACGCGGACAAGGTCGTCATCGCCGTCGGCGGTGGCGCCGGAGCGTTCGCCGACGCCGTCCACGGGTTGCGCGAAGCTGCCCACGTCGCCGAAGTCGCGGCGTCGATGCCGGATCTGACCCGGCCGTTCGTGCGGGCCTCCGACGTCCGGCTGCGCGGACTGATCACGCTGCTGCTCGACGATCCGCGCGTCCAGATGTTCGCCGAAACCGAACTCAAGTCCGTTCTGATCCACGACGCCGATCAGGGCAGCGACGATCTGGTCGTGCTCCGCGGTTACCTGGAACTCGCGGGCAACAAGTCCGCACTGGCCAAACGTCTGCACATGAGCCGCCCGGCGCTCTACGGCCGGCTGGCCTCGATCGAACGGAGACTCGGCGTCAACCTCGACGACGGTGAATCGATGACGTCGCTGCACGTGGCGCTGCTGGTGCTGGACGCGCAACGCAGTGCCGCCGCACAGCCGCCACGCTGAGAGCACCTCGGGACTCATACTTGTCCGATGGCAGATCGCAATGTGTTGGGCGGCCGGCTCGAGGAGTGCGGCACCGACCCGCTTACCGGCTTCTACCGCGACGGATGCTGCTCGACGGGCGACGCCGACGCGGGCCGGCACACCATCTGCGCCGTCGTGACCACCGAATTCCTGGACCACCAGCGGTCGATCGGCAACGACCTCTCGACACCGGCACCGCAGTACCGGTTTCCCGGCCTGGTGCCCGGGGACCGCTGGTGCGTCACCGCGGTCAACTGGCTGCGCGCGCACAATGACGGCCAGGCGGCCCCGGTGGTACTGGCCGCCACCCATGAGCGCACCCTCGACCTGGTGCCGCTCGACGTTCTTCGGCAGTACGCGGTTGATGTGCCCGACGACCTGGGCAGCCTCTGAGGCTCCGTAGGCTCGAGCCGTGAGCGTCGCACCCGATACGAGCGTCACCCTGGACAACCGCTTCGCCCGCGCGCTTCCCGAGATGGCCGTCGCGTGGCAGGCCGAGCCGGCCCCCGCACTGCGGTTGCTGGTACTCAACGAGGCGTTGGCGGCCGAACTCGGCCTCGACGGCTCGTGGCTGCGCAGCCCCGACGGCCTCGGCCTGCTGTCGGGCACTGCCGTGCCGGACGGAGCCACCCCGGTGGCCCAGGCATACGCCGGGCACCAGTTCGGCGGGTACGTTCCGCGCCTGGGCGACGGCCGCGCGCTGCTGCTGGGCGAATTCGTCGGCGCCGACGACCGCCCCCGCGACCTGCACCTCAAGGGGTCAGGGCGCACGCCGTTCGCCCGCGGCGGGGACGGTCTGGCCGTCGTCGGGCCCATGTTGCGCGAGTACATCGTCAGCGAAGCGATGCATGCCATGGGCATCCGCACCACCCGTGCCCTCGCTGTGGTGGCCACCGGGCGCGACGTCCGGCGCGAGACGCTGCTGCCCGGGGCGGTACTGGCGAGGGTCGCCGACAGCCATCTGCGGGTCGGCAGTTTCCAGTACGCGAGCGCACAGGCACAGACCGTGGGCGACATCGCGCTGCTGCGGCGGCTGGCCGACCACGCCATCGCCCGGCACCATCCCAACGCGGCCGATGCCGAGAACCGGTACCTGGCGCTGTACGAGGGTGTCGTCGCGGCGCAGGCCACGCTGCTGGCCCAGTGGATGCTCGTCGGGTTCGTCCACGGCGTGATGAACACCGACAACATGACCATCTCCGGTGAGACCATCGACTACGGGCCGTGTGCCTTCATGGAAATCTTCGATCCGGCAACGGTGTTCAGCTCGATCGATCATGGCGGCCGCTATGCCTACGGGAATCAGCCGACCGTCGCCGCGTGGAACCTGGCCCGCTTCGCCGAAACCCTGTTGCCCCTGCTCGCTGACGACGGTGAGCACGCCGTCGAACTCGCCACCCAGGCACTGCGCGAGTTCGGGCCGCAGTTCGACGCCGCGTGGTCGGCTGGGATGCGCGCCAAGCTCGGACTGCCCGACGATGTCGACGATGAAGTGGCCCGCAGCCTGATCGACGACCTGCTCGCGCTGTTGCAGCAGAACCGAACTGACTACACGTCGTTCTTCCGCGACCTCGCACGTGCCAAGCGCGGAGAAGCCGAGATCGCCGGCGGATTCGACGAGTGGCTGGCACGGTGGCAAGCCCTCGGGCCTGACACCGCTGCGATGGACCGGGTCAATCCCATCTACATTCCCCGCAATCATCTCGTCGAAGAAGCGTTGAACGCCGGGACGAACGGCGACATGGAACCCGTCGAGCACCTGATGGACGCGCTCGCTGCGCCCTTTGACGAACGTCCCGGGCTCGAACGGTATGCCGCACCCGCGCCCGACGACTTCGGTACCTACCGCACGTTCTGCGGAACCTGACGACCAGCCGCTACGGTGGGTCGGGTGACGACGATCACGATGAACACACCCGACGGCCCGATCGACGCTCTGCTCGGCCTCCCCAGCGGGGAGGGTCCGTGGCCCGGAGTGGTGATCATCCATGACGCGATCGGCTACGCACCCGACAACGAGGCGATCTCCGAACGCGTCGCGGCTGCCGGCTATCTCGCGCTCACGCCGAATCTCTACGCGCGCGGCGGTCGGGCGCGGTGCATCACCCGGGTGATGCGGGAGCTGCTGACCCAGCGCGGCCGGGCACTCGACGACGTCCTGGCCGCACGCGACCACCTGCGGGCACACCCGCAGTGCACCGGGGCGGTGGGCATCGCAGGTTTCTGCATGGGCGGACAGTTCGCGCTTGTTCTGGGGCCCAAAGGATTTGGAGCGGCAGCACCGTTCTACGGCACGCCGCTGCCGAAGCGGCTCGACCAGACATTGGACGCCTCATGCCCGCTGGTGGCCAGCTTCGGCCGCCGTGACCCGCTGGGCATCGGTGCGGCGGGTCGGTTGCAGCGCGTCGTCGACGCCAAGAACATCCCGGCCGACATCAAGGTGTACCCCGAAGCCGGCCACAGCTTCGCCAACCAGTTGCCCGCGCAGTCGTTACTGCGGATCACCGGCTTCGGCTACAACGAGGCCGCCACCGCCGATGCCTGGTCACGCGTGTTCGCGTTCTTCGGCGAGCACCTGAGCGCTAAAGCCAACTGAGCCCGGCCACCACCAGCGCTTCGGTGCCGGTGTCCAGCGTCGGCTGGAGCACCGGGCCGAACCGCGGTGAATGGTTCACCGGAATGTCCACGCGAGTGCGATCGGCGGACACCGCCGCGCGGAACGCCTCCTCGTCGATCCCGCCGAAGCCCCAATAGGTGTAGGGCGCGCCCAGCGCAGCCGGAATGTCACTGAAGTCTTCACTGGCCGACCCGGCCGGCATCGTCTGTGCCCGGTCGCCGAAATATTCACTGAAGGCGGCCTCGACGCGAGCCGTAACCGCATCGTCGTTGACGGTCAGCGGAAAGTTGGCGTACAACTCGAATTCCGGGTCGCGCGGCGAGTCGGATGCCTGACACTCGGCGATCACCACGCGCCGGATCGCCGCGAGCACCGCGGTGCGCACCGATTCATCGAAGGTGCGCAGGTTCAGTTCGAGTACCGCGTGATCGCCGATGACATTGCTCTTGGTCCCGGCCTGAATGCTGCCGACCGTCAGGACGACCGTCTGGCTCGGATCAACCTCGCGGGACACAATCGTCTGCAACCGGATGACGATCATCGACGCCAGCACCACCGGATCCACCGTGGCCTGCGGCATCGAACCGTGCCCGCCACGACCGTAGACCGTGATCCTCATGCTGTCGGCCGCAGACAACACCGGCCCGCTACGGGTACGCACCTGTCCCGCGGGCGCCGGAAACACATGCTGGGCCAGCGCCACGTCGACTGGGCCGACCAGATCGGCCAGACCGTCCTCGGCCATCCCCCGGGCGCCATCGCCCACCTCTTCGGCGGGCTGGAAAACCGCAATCATGGTGCCGCGCCAGTGATCTGGCGCCTGGGAGAGCAGTTCGGCAGCGCCCAGTAGACACGTCACGTGCACGTCGTGGCCGCAGGCATGCATGACGCCGTCATGCGCGCTCGCGTAGGGCAGCCCCGTCGCCTCCGTCACCGGCAGCGCGTCCATATCCGCCCGCATCAGTACCCGGGGGCCGTCGCCGTTGCCCAGAACACCGACCACGCCGGTTCCACCGACGCCTTCGTGGACGGTCAGCCCCGACCGACGGAGGCGCTCGGCCACCACGCCGGCAGTGCGTTTTTCCTGATGCGAGAGTTCGGGGTTCTGATGCAGATCGCGGTACAGCGGCTCCTGCCAGGCGCGGACCTCGGGTAACCGCGTGAGCACCGCCTCGGCGCGTCGACGAATATCGTCCCCAGTACTGTCCGCCGCCACCGCCGACCCCCTGTCCGCTGTTACTCCGGCAACCGCAGTTCGGGTTTCTCGACCTCTTCGATATTCACGTCCTTGAACGTGATCACCCGCACCTGCTTGACGAACCGGGCCGGCCGGTACATGTCCCACACCCAGGCGTCGGCGAGCCTCAACTCGAAGTAGACCTCGCCCTCGGAGTTACGCGGAATCAGCTCCACGCTGTTGGCCAGGTAGAACCGCCGCTCGGTCTCGACGACATAGCTGAACTGCCCGACGATGTCCTTGTATTCGCGGTAAAGCGAGAGCTCCATCTCGGTTTCATACTTCTCGAGATCCTCGGCGCTCATCTGGTGTGCTGTCCTTCTCGTTGTGCTGGTGCCCTGTCGACCATCTTTGCGTACGCGGTTTCAGCATGCCGCATTGGTGCCATATCCCGCCGCACGTCTGTCATCTCTGCGGCCCGCCGCACATCTACCGTCTCTGCGGCCCGCCGCACATCCACCGTCTCTGCGGCCCGCCGCACGTTCACATACGAGTAGCGGTGCTCCACACACGGCCCCAACTCCGTCAACGCCGCGGAGTGTGCGGGAGTGCTGTACCCCTTGTGCTCGGCGAACCCATACCCGGGATGGTGCTGCTCCATCTCGACCATCAGCCGGTCTCTGCTGACCTTGGCCAGCACGCTGGCCGCTGCGATACAGGCGGCGGCGGCATCTCCCCCGATCACCGGCAAGGAGGGCACTGCCAGGCCCGGAACCCGGAACCCGTCGGACAACACGTATCCGGGCCGCAGGGACAACCCCGCCACCGCGCGCCGCATGCCCTCGATATTGGCCACGTGAACACCGAGCCGGTCCACCTCGTCGGAGGGGATGAACACCACGTGATAGGCCAGTGCGTACCGGCGGATCAGGGGGAACAACCGCTCCCGTTCGCGCTCGCCCAGCTTCTTGGAATCGTCGAGCGAGGCCAGGCTGTCCATCCGGTTGGGGCCCAATACACAGGCGGCCACCACCAACGGTCCCGCACAGGCCCCGCGCCCCACCTCGTCCACCCCGGCAACCGGCCCGAGTCCGTTGCGATACAGCGCTGATTCCAGGGTGCGCAGGCCGGATGACCTCCGGATCACCGGTCGCGGCGGCCACGACGTCTTCACCACTGGAGGCACAGGGCAGCTCCTAGGAGTCGGTCTGCGGGTTCACGCCATTGATACCGCCCCATCGGGACGGCGGCCAGGCGATGAACCGTGCCTTTCCGATCACATTCTCCACCGGAACGGTGCCGACCGCCGGGTCGCCGGTGCACATCACGCGTTCCTGCACGGGGATTTCCCCGGCGTCGGTACGCGGACTGTCGCAATGCGCGCGCGAGTCGGCCGAATGGGTCCGATTGTCACCCATCACCCACAGGCGATCGGGCGGGACGGTGACCGGACCGAACTGATTGCCCAGACACGGATAGAGATTGGGGTCGACCATCATGGTGGCCGGGTCCAGGTACGGCTCGTTCAGACGTTTGCCGTCGACCGTCAGACCCGTGTCGGCACGACACTGCACCGTCTGGCCGCCCACGGCGATGACACGCTTGACCAGATCGTTCTCATCCGGCGGCACGAAACCGACGAAGGAGAGGGCGTTCTGCACCCAGCGGATCGCGGTGTTGTCCGAGCGGATCGACTTGTATCCGATGTTCCACGACGGCGGGCCCTTGAACACCACCACGTCGCCGGGTTCCGGCTTGGAGAACCGGTAGGTCACCTTGTCGACCATGATCCGGTCACCGACGCAGCCGGCGCAGCCATGCAGCGTGGGTTCCATGGATTCCGACGGAATCAGATACGGACGTGCGATGAACGTCAGCGTCACGTAGTAGAGCACCAGCGCGATGGTCGCCAAAATGGCGATTTCGCGGGCCGTGGAGTGCTTGCCCTTGGGGGACTCATCCGGCGATTCGTCCTCGGACGCATCCGAAGGCTGACCTGGATCAGAGTCGACGTCCGAATCGGATTCGGAACTTTCCTCCGAGCGCGCATTGGCAGAGTCGGTAGGTCCGGTCACAGGCACCACAGTAGCGACGGTCGTGACCGGTCCCGCGACGAGAGCATCGTCAGGCGGAGCAGCGCGCTCAGCGCTTTTCCTTGATCTTCGCCTTCTTGCCACGCAGTTCGCGCAGGTAGTAGAGCTTGGCGCGACGCACGTCACCGCGGGTCACGACATCGATGTGATCGATGTTGGGCGAATGCACCGGGAAGGTGCGCTCGACGCCGACGCCGTAGCTCTCCTTGCGGACGGTGAAGGTCTCGCGGATGCCGCCGCCCTGGCGACGGATCACGACGCCCTTGAAGACCTGGATGCGCTCCTTGGAGCCCTCGATCACCTTCACGTGCACGTTGACGGTGTCGCCGGGGCTGAAGGTCGGGATGTCGTCGCGCAGCGACGCCTGATCGACGAAGTCCAGCGTGTTCATCGGTGACACTTCCTTGTTGTTGGCTGCTCCGGGCAGGCGCATACAGATCGCGCAGCCGAAGCTATTTTCGGGTGTATCGGGTTGCATCTCGCAGCGGAACGCGGACAAGCCGGCCCAGTCCTGCGCAGACAACTGCTCAATTGTGCCAGACGGGTCCCCATACCGTGAAATCCGGCGGGTCGGTCCACCCGATTGCCCCGACTCCTGCACCATACTGCGAGCACTACTGAGCAGCGGGCCACCAGCCGGACAGTTAGGCTTCATCCACCGATGCGCCGGTCCTGCAGAGCCCATCGGGGTTTGTTGACGGTTCAAGGAGGACCATGCGACGGGGGCCGTCGAAGCTGAGGATGGCGAGCGCAGCCAGCGTCACCGCAGTAGTGGCGAGTGCCGTGATAGCCGTCGGTTGCGAAGCCCGGGTGTACGGAACTCCCCCGGCCGCACCCGGAGCACTGCCGCAGCTGACCGTCGTCGTCCCCCAGGGCGGCATGGCTCCGCTGCCCGAGCCATCGCCCGGGGAACCCGCCGCTACCTTCCTGGGCCTCGAGGGCCGCGCACAGCAGGCGACCGAGGACGCTGCCGACGCCGGCGCCGAGATCACCGTGCTCGTCCTCGACCGCAACACCGGCCAACTGGTCTCCAACGGAAACGGGACGACCATCGCCATCGCCTCGGTGGTCAAGCTGTTCATCGCCGACGATCTGCTGCTGCAGGAGGCCAAGGGCCAGACAGTCCTGAGCCCCGAGGACCGTGAAAACCTCGACGTCATGCTGCGATCCTCGGACGACAGCGCCGCCGAAGTGTTCTGGTACCGCAGCGGTGGAAGCGCCATCGTCGATCGGGTGGCGGCCCGCTACGGCTTGAGCTCGACGCAGCGGCCGAACGACGGCCGATGGTGGAACACCATCAGCACCGCGGCCGATCTGGTGCGCTACTACGACATGTTGATGAACGGCAGCGGCGGCCTGCCAGCCGAACAGGCCAACGTCATCCTGTCCAACCTGGCCCAGTCCACCCCGGAGGCCATCGACGGAACGCAACCGGACGGCACGTACCCGCAGCGATTCGGTATTCCTGAGGGCCTTTACGCCGAACCGGTCGCGGTCAAGCAGGGCTGGATGTGCTGTATCGGTTCGGACTGGATGCACCTGTCGACCGGCGTAATCGGCCCCGACCGTCGGTTCATCATGGTGATCGGCTCGCTGCAGCCGACCAACGCCGCCACTGCACGCGACACCATCACCGACGCCGTCAAGACGATGTTCCCCGGCGGCCGGATCTAGCCCACGTTTCCTCTCGAGCAGACACCTAGGTACCCGTTTTCACGCGATTTTGGGTACCTGCGCGTCTGCTCGTCGAGGAAAATCAGCCCAGCAGGTCCGGTCGGCGCTCGCGCGTGCGCTGTAACGACTGCTCGTGGCGCCACGCCGCGACCTTGGCGTGATCCCCCGACAGCAGCACATCCGGCACGTCCAACCCTCGCCAGCTCTGCGGGCGGGTATAGCTGGGCCCTTCAAGCAGGCCGTCGGAATGCGAATCCTGTTGGTGCGATGCCGGATTACCCAGCACATCGGGCATCAACCGGACCACCGCCTCGATCATGACCAGTGCCGCCGACTCGCCGCCGTTGAGGACGTAATCACCGATGGAAACCTCTTCGACCCGCATCCGGCGGGCCGCATCGTCGGCTACCCGCTGGTCGATCCCCTCGTAGCGTCCACAGGCGAACACCAGATGCGACTCAGCACTCCAGCGCTCGGCAACAGCTTGGGTGAACGGGCGTCCTGCCGGTGTCGGCACGACGAGAAGTGTTTCCTCGGAACATATTTCGTCGAGCGCTTCGCCCCACACGGGCGCTTTCATGACCATTCCCGGACCGCCACCGTACGGCGAATCGTCCACCGACCGGTGCACGTCACGGGTCCAGTTCCGCAGGTCATGCACGGCAACGGAGAGTATTCCGGCGTCTATCGCCTTGCCCGGCAAGGACTGCCGGATCGGATCGAGGTAGGCCGGGAAGATCGTGATGACGTCAATACGCACTGCGCGGCCCGTCAGACCTGGTCCAGGTTCAGCAGACCGTCTGGAGGATCGATGACGACAGTTCCGGTGTCCCGGGACACCGAGGTGACGATGGCGCTGACGAACGGCACCAACACTTCGCGGCCATCCGGTTCGGCCTTGACCGACAGCAACTCGCCGGCGGCGGTGTGCAGCACCTCGCGAATCACGCCCACCGCGGCGCCCTCGACCGTGACGACCCGCAAACCCTCGAGTTCGTGGTCATAGAACTCATCGGGATCGTCGATGGCGGGCAGGTCGGCGGTGTCGACGATGAACACCGTGCCACGCAACTCGTCGGCCGCGTTGCGATCGGTCACACCGGCCAGGCGGATCAGTAACCGACCCGCGTGATCGCGCACGGATTCGACTGAGAAAGTGCGCTCGGCACCCCCCTTGGCGCGGCCCCGAAGGGCCGC
>NZ_JBZDPT010000034.1:236413-245386 GCF_058270035.1 Mycobacterium shunyiense
TGGATCCGACGCTACTGGTCGGTGTCCACCACGTCGACGCGGATTCCGCGCCCACCGATGCCAGCGACCAGGGTGCGCAGCGCGGTGGCCGTGCGGCCGCCGCGACCGATGACCTTGCCCAGGTCATCGGGGTGCACGTGCACCTCGACGGTCCGCCCGCGGCGGCTGGTGACCATGTCGACGCGTACGTCGTCGGGATTGTCCACGATGCCGCGGACCAGGTGCTCGACGGCGTCGACCACGACAGAACTCACTGCGATGCTCAGCTCTCGCTTGCGGCGTCGTCGGCAGCGGCCTCGGCAGGTGCCTCAGCGGCGGCCTCGGCAGCGTCATCCTTCTTGGGAGCCTTCTTCTTCTTCGGCGTGACGGCCGCGGCACCGGTGCCGCTCTCGGCCTCGGCCAGCGCCGCATTGAACAGGTCCAGCTTGGACGGCTTGGGCTCCTTGACCTTCAGGGTGCCCTCGGCGCCCGGCAGGCCCTTGAACTTCTGCCAGTCACCGGTGATCTTCAGCAGGGCCAGCACCGGCTCCGTGGGCTGCGCGCCCACACCCAGCCAGTACTGCGCGCGCTCCGAATCGATCTCGATCAGGCTGGGCTCTTCCTTGGGGTGGTAGCGCCCGATGACCTCGATGGAGCGGCCTTCGCGGCGGGTGCGCGCGTCGGCGACGGCGATGCGGTACTGGGGGTTGCGGATCTTGCCAAGCCGGGTGAGCTTGATCTTGACAGCCATGGTTGAGACTTCTCCTCTATGTCACGCTGCAATTCAGCGATGCGGGCGGAATTGCCCGATCCGGTTTTGCCTTACGTGTGTGACCGCCGCGCAGCGCATTGAACGAGTCGCGTGGCAGACAGCGCCCAATTGTGCCAGAACGATGCCGACCAGCCCAACTCCAGCTCGAATGGCCAGTTATTGCACAACGTGCCGCCGGTTGCGTGTCACAACCGGCCACTCGGCGCCTGAGGCGCTCGGGTTGCGACGGTCAGACGACCTTGTCGAAACACTTGGTCTCGACACGGCGGCTCATCCGCCAGCCGTCGGCCGTCCGGACGAACTCGTCCTCGTACCACAGTCCGCAGAACAACACCTGTTGCTCCAGCCCCGGCAGCACCATCGGGTTGAAGCAGATGGTGCGGGACGACGCTTTGTCACCGTCGATCCGGACATCGAAGTTGCCGAGCATGTGGGCGTAGGCCGGGAAGTTCGGCAGCACCTCGGCCAGCCAAGCCTTGACCTCGGGATAGCGACCGTCGATGCCCCCCATCGCCCGGTAGTCGATGTAGGCATCGGAGGTGAACACCGCATCGAGGTCATCGAATAGTCGACGGTCTATCGCCGTGGAGTAGTCGATCAACAACTGCTGGATCTCCAGACGGTCCGAAATCTCGGCCAGGCTCAACATGTCTCGATTCAACACCAGGTCAGGATTGAGGGCCCTCCGACGGCGGCCAATGCGCGCCCGGCGAGGCGTCCCCCGGCTCGGTGAAGTGGCCGCGGGACAACGGCACCCACTGCTCACTGGGAGCCGGCTGCTTCGAGGACGGGAAGTCACGCAGTGCACCGGTCGGGCTGGAATCCCAGGCCTCAAACGTCAACGGTGTCTGCAGCCAAGCGTTGAGCAACAGATAGGTGGCCTCCAACGAGTCCAGGTGGGTCCGTTCCCAACCGTGGCTCCCGTCGAGGCCGAACCCCAGCAGTGCCGCGCGGGTACCCGCGCCGGCCTCGATGGCGGCTGCCGCGTCGGACCGGTAGTAGCGGAACACGTCCCGCGCGAACGGGATGCCCTGTCCCTCGGCCAGGCGGCAGAGCTTGCGGGTCAAGTGATAGTCGAACGGGCCGTGCAGGT
Organism: Mycobacterium shunyiense; assembly: GCF_058270035.1. NCBI lineage: Bacteria > Bacillati > Actinomycetota > Actinomycetes > Mycobacteriales > Mycobacteriaceae > Mycobacterium > Mycobacterium shunyiense. The sequence goes on from NZ_JBZDPT010000034.1 coordinate 238,258, forward strand.
CGGCCATCGGGATCGTCACGCCGTGTTCGATCGAGTGCTGTCCGGGGGCGCAGACCGCGTTATCGACCGAAACCAACTCGGCCACATCGGGCGGAAGCCCGTGACTGGCACCGTGCCCCACTTCCTCGGTGATGGTCACCATGAGAGTGGCGCGGTGCGGAAGCACGATCTTTTGCTCCGAGATGGTCTTGGCCAGGGCCAGCGCGACCGCCACCCCAGCCTTCCCGTCGAGGTGGCGCGACACCACGAAGCCGTCCTCGGTGAGTTCGGGGCTGGCGATCAGCGCGACGAAGTCACCCACGTTCAGACCCAGCCGTTCCAGATCCGCACGTGTCGACACATTTCGGTCCACCCGTACCTCGACGTGGTCCCAGTCGGTGGGCTGGGTGTCGATCTCGTCGCCGTAGGCATGCCCGCTGGCCTTGAGCGGCATGATCGTGCCCGTGAAGAACTCGTCGGGGTCGTCGGAGAAGATCCGCACCCGCGCGCCCGCAGCGAACCTTGCGGAGAATGTGCCGACGGGGACCAATTCGAGCCGGCCGTTGTCCTTCAGATTCCTGACCATGCAGCCGATGGTGTCGGCGTGCACCACCAGCGCTCGGTCGATCGTGGGCGACTCACCAGGCAGCTCGGCGGTCAACGCACCGCGCCGGGTCAACGTGAACGGCACGCCCAGATCGTTGAGGATATCGCCGATCAACTGCATCACGGCGTCGGTGCGTCCCGACGGACTCGGAGTCTGCAGCAACGACAGCAGCGTGTCGATCATCCACTTACGTTCGGCCTCCGGCATGGCGGCGGTCTCGGCCACGTTTTCTCACCTCGTATTCGTCGGATCTTCCTCACACGCCGATGCCCGCGGATTGTGCCACTAGGGTCAGTGGACATGGTCAGGCTCGTCGGTGCGATCTCGCTCTGTCTCGCAGCACTTCTCCCAACAGCTCTACCAGGCTCCCCCACGGCCTCCGCCGACACCAGCGTGCAGCAGGTCGGCGCGACACCCATCCCGGCCGGCCCCGCCCCGGCCTGGATCGTCGCCGACATGGATACCGGCCAGATCCTGGCCGGCCGGGATCAGTACGCCCCGCACGCACCCGCCAGCACCATCAAGACTCTGCTGGCGCTGGTGGCCCTCCACGAGATTCCGTTGGATGCAACCGTCGTCGCCGACGAAGCCGATGCCAAGGTCGAGTGCACCTGCGTCGGGATCAAGGCCGGACGCACCTACACCATGCGGCAGCTGCTGGATGCGGCACTGCTGGTGTCCGGCAACGACGCCGCCAACACACTGGCACACATGCTCGGCGGGACCGACGCCGCGGTGGCCAAGATGAACGCCAAGGCCGCCGCGCTCGGCGCGAACGCCACCCATGCCGGGTCGCCATCGGGTCTGAACGGCCCCGGCATTGACGGGGCCACCACACCGCGGGACCTGGCCGTGATCTTCCGCGCCGCGCTGGCGAATCCGATGTTCGCGGCGATCACGTCATCCCCGTCGGCGTCCTTTCCAGGTGCCACGGGACCGGTCACGTTGGTCAACCAGGACGAGATGCTGGGCCGCTATCCAGGCATGCTCGGCGGTAAGACCGGTTTCACCGACGTGGCTCGCAAGACGTTCGTCGGCGCTGCGCAGCGCGACGGCCGCCGGTTGGTGGTCGCCATGATGTACGGGTTGGTCAAGGAAGGTGGCCCGACCTACTGGGACCAGGCCACCAGCCTGTTGGACTGGGGATTCGCTCAGGACCACTCAGCAGGCATCGGCCAGTTGTAACGGGCTGATCCGTACCTCCGCGCCGCAACCATACGGAGACCTGATCGCGCGCTGAGCGAGTCCTGTGATCCGTAGCGTCAAGCTCCGTGCGACGACGTTTCGCGGCGACCGTGCTCGCCCTCGGCGCGGTGCTCGCGGTCACGCCCTCCGCGTACGCGCAGCCCGGCGTCCAGCCGGCAGGCGCCCAGATTCCCGACGGACCCGCCAAGGCCTGGCTGGTTGCGGACATGGACACCGGCCAGGTACTGGCGTCCAAGGACCCCAACGGCTCGTATGCCCCGGCCAGCACCATCAAACCCCTGTTGGCGATGGTGGTGCTCGATCATCTCCGGCCCGATAATTTCGCCCGGGCCAACGCATCCCATACCAAGGTCGAATGTTCATGTGTGGGCTTGAAACCGGGTCAGCCGTACACCACCCGCCAGCTACTCGAGGCACTGCTCATGGTGTCGGGCAACGACGCGGCGAACATGCTCGCCGACATGCTCGGCGGCCGTCCCGCCACCGTCGCGGCAATGACGCGCAAGGCGGCCACAGTCGGCGCTCGCAACACCCGCGCCGGCTCACCGTCCGGCCTCGACGGCCCCGGCTGGGAAACCGTGACCACTCCTCACGACCTGGCGGTGATCCTGCGCGCCGCGCTGACGTACCCACTGATCGCGCAGATCATGCGCCAGCCCTCGGCCCAGTTCCCCGGCAAGACCCTGACCAACCAGAACGAACTGCTTGCGCGCTACCCCGGCGACATCGCCGGCAAGACCGGCTACACGGACCTGGCCCGCAAGACGTATGTCGGTGCCGCGCAACGGGGTAACCGTCGTCTGATCGTGGTCCAGATGTACGGCACCGGCGATCTGTACGGACAGGCGATCGATTTGTTCGATTACGGTTTCTCGCACTGACCTTCGACGCTAAGAGGTAGGGCCCCACCGGGACTCACACCCAACTAAGGTAACCCTAAATTCGTGTGGAGTGCCCGCGCGCGATGAGGGGAGCCGATGTGTCCGACCGTGAGTTCTCGTTGGTGGTCGCCTATGGCACCGACATGGGCAACGCCGAAGACGCTGCCATGTCGTTCGCCGAGGCCACCACCGCCGCCGGAATTCCTGCCGAGGCCGTCGAGCTCAACCAAGTCGAACTCAGCCAGCTCAGTACCGCAACGCATTTCATCGTGGTGACATCGACTTTCGGCGACGGCGAGTTCCCCGACACCGCCACGCTGTTCTGGGAGGCGATCAGCGCCTCGACCGAACGTCTGGAACACATGAGCTTCGCAATCCTGGCCCTCGGCGACACCTCGTACGAATTGTTCTGCAACGCAGGAAAACTCCTCGATGCCCGGCTGGAGGAGTTGGGCGCCACCCGGCTCGCCGACCGCGTGGACGTCGACGGATACTACGAAGAACCGGCCGCGGCCTGGACCACCGACCTGGTCAAGCAACTCATCGCCGCCCAGTCCGGCCCCGCCGCTGCCGTCTCCGGCGTCGAGGCCGTCGCGGCCGTCGCGGCCGAACCTCCGCTTCGCGGCCAGGAACGCAACCGCCCCTTCGCGGCTCCCCTGGCCGTCAATCGACTGCTCACGGCGGCAGAATCCGACAAGGAGGTCCGCCACTACGAACTGGACCTCACCGGCTCCGGGATCGCCTATCAGGCCGGCGACTCGCTTGCCGTCCACCCGGTCAACGATCCCGACCTGGTGGCCGCGATCCTGGCCGAACTCCAGGTCGGCCCCGAGCATCGCGTCGGCGACTCGGAAGAGACTCTGGGCGTCCTGCTCACCGAACACCTGGAGATCCGGACCCCCTCGCGAGCGCTGCAGGAGCTGGCGGGTACCGCCGCCTACGGTGAGGATGTCCTCGATCTGATCCGGCGCACCGACCTCACTGTCGACGAGGTGGTAGATACCTTGCGCCCGTTACAGTTCCGCGACTACTCGATCGCCTCGAGTCCGCTGACGCACCCCGATCACGTGCACCTGACCGTGGCCACCGTGCACTACCCCGGCGCCGACCGCCGCCACGGTGGCGTCGCCTCGACCTACCTGGCCGAGCGCACCGCGACGGTGCAGGTTCACCTGCGGCCCAACCACCATTTCCGGCTGCCCGCAGGCGATGTGCCGATCATCATGATCGGCCCTGGTACCGGCATCGCCCCGTTCCGGGCGTTCCTGCAGGAGCGGCAGGCCGCCGCCGCGCCCGGCCGCTCCTGGCTGTTCTTCGGAGACCGTCGCCGGTCCACCGACTTCCTCTACGGCGAGGAGTTGACGGAATTCGTCGAGTCCGGCACGCTGACCCGGCTCGATCTGGCCTTCTCCCGCGACCAGGACACGAAAGTGTATGTGCAGCACCGTATGCGGGAGCACTCCGCCGAGTTGTTCGCGTGGCTGCAGAATGGTGCGCACCTCTACGTGTGCGGTGACGCCGACCAGATGGCCAAGGACGTGGATGCCACTCTGCACGAGATCGTCGCCGAGAGCGGGGGCATGGACGCGGACACCGCGCACGCCTATGTCAACGACCTGATCAAGACCCACCGCTACCTGCGTGACGTGTACTGATTTTCCCCGCGAGCAGACGCAAACTCGTACATTTCCGGTCGAATTCATGCGAGTTTGCGTCTGCTCGGCGGAGAGTCAGAACACCCGCCCGCGCAGGATCACCAGATCCGGGTGGCTGACCCCGCCATGGCGTGGGTCCTCGGTGTAACAGACCAGGTCTGCGGATGCACCGTCCTCCAACGCGGGCCGCCCCAGCCACGCCCTAGCGTCCCAACTGGCCGCACCCAGGGCGGCGGTGGGGCTCATCCCGATGCCCTTGAGCGCCTCGATCTCGTCGGCGATGCGGCCGTGCGCGATCATGCCGCCGGCGTCGGTGCCCGCGAAGATCGGTACGCCGGCCTCGTAGGCCGCACCGACCCGGGAGCGACAGGACCCGTACAGGTCACGCATGTGCTTGGCATACTGCGGATACTTGCCCGCCGCGTCGGCGATGCCGGGGAAATTGTCGATGTTGATCAGGGTCGGCACCAGCGCGGTGCCGTGTTGGAGCATCAATTCGATTGTGTCATCGGTGATCCCGGTGCCGTGCTCGATGCAGTCGATTCCGGCCTTGATGAGTCCGGGCAGCGCATCCTCACCGAAGACGTGCGCGGTGACCCGCGCTCCCTCGGCGTGGGCGGCGTCGATCGCGGCTTTGAGGATCTCGTCGGACCACAACGGGGCCAGGTCCCCGACCCCTCGGTCGATCCAGTCGCCGACCAGCTTCACCCAGCCGTCACCCCACCGGGCCTGCTCGGCCACGGCAGCGGGCAGTTGCGACTCGTCCTCGATATCGATCGGCAAGCCGGGTGAATAACGCTTGGGTCGGGCCAGATGGCGTCCGGCTCGAATGATGCGCGGCAGGTCGTCGCGGTCGTCGAAGCTTCGGGTGTCCACCGGGGAGCCGGCGTCCCGCAACAACAGTGCGCCCGCGTTCCGTTCGGTTTCGGCCTGCGTCACCGCCTCGTCCAGCTCGACGGCGCCATGAGGGCCGAGGCCCACGTGGCAGTGCGCGTCGACCAGGCCCGGAATGATCCAGCCACCGTCAAAGACAGTGTCGGCGTTGGCGATCGGCTCAGCCGACAGCACACCCTGGTGGATCCACCACTGCACTTCTTCGTCGTCGGGAAGTCCGCGACCACGAACGTGCAGCGCCATCGGTTACTTCTGGCCCGGGAACTTCAGCTTCGACAGGTCGAAATCGGCCAGACCCGGTGGCAATTCGTCCAGGCCCTTGGGCATGTTGGACAGGTCCGGGAAGCCGGCGGGCATCCCGGCGCCGAACGGGTTCTTCGGCGGGGTCGGACCCCGGCCCTTCTTCTTACCGGCCTGCTTGTTCTTGCCCTTGGCGGCCTTGCGCGGGGAGTTCTTGCGCCCGAACGGCATTCCCATCTGGCCGGCCATCGACGACATCATCTTGCGGGCGTCGAAGAACCGGTCCACGAGCTGGTTGACCTCGGATACCTCGACCCCGGAGCCATTGGCGATACGCAGCCGGCGCGAGGCGTTGATGATCTTCGGATCGGCCCGCTCGGCCGGCGTCATGCCACGGATGATCGCCTGCACCCGGTCCAGCTGCTTGTCATCGACGGCGGCCAACGCGTCCTTCATCTGGCCGGCCCCGGGCAGCATGCCAAGCAGGTTGCCGATCGGGCCCATCTTGCGGATCGCCAGCATCTGCTCGAGGAAGTCCTCCAGCGTCAGCTCGCCGGAGCCGATCTTGGCGGCGGCCTCCTCGGCCTTCTGCTGGTCGAAGACCTGCTCGGCCTGCTCGATGAGGGTGAGCACGTCGCCCATGCCCAGGATGCGGCTGGCCATCCGGTCGGGGTGGAAGACGTCGAAGTCTTCGAGCTTCTCCCCGGCCGAGGCGAACAGGATCGGCACGCCGGTGATCTCACGCACCGACAGCGCGGCACCACCGCGCGCGTCACCGTCGAGCTTCGTCAGCACGACACCGGTGAAACCGACGCCCTCGCGGAACGCCTCGGCGGTGGCGACGGCATCCTGACCGATCATCGCGTCGAGCACGAAGAGGGTCTCGTCGGGCTTCACGGCGTCGCGGATCGCCGCGGCCTGGCCCATCAGCTCCTCGTCGATGCCCAGCCGGCCGGCGGTGTCGACGATCACCACGTCGAAATGCTTGGCCCGGGCCTCGGCCATACCGGCCGTCGCGACCGCCACCGGATCACCGTGGCCACCGATCTCCAGGCCATCGGGCGATGTACCCGGGTGCGGCGCGAAGGACGCCACACCGGCGCGCTCGGCCACGATCTGAAGCTGGCTGACCGCACCTGGCCGCTGCAGGTCACATGCGACGAGCAGCGGGGTGTGGCCCAGACCCTTGAGCCATTTCGCCAGCTTGCCGGCCAGCGTGGTCTTACCGGCACCTTGCAGACCGGCGAGCATGATCACCGTCGGCGGGGTCTTCGCGAAGGCCAACTGGCGGGTCTCGCCGCCGAGGATGCCGATCAGCTCCTCGTTGACGATCTTGACCACCTGCTGCGCGGGATTCAGCGCGGCGGAGACCTCGGCGCCCTTGGCGCGATCCTTGATGCGTGCCACGAAGGCACGCACCACAGGCAGCGAGACGTCGGCCTCCAGGAGGGCCAACCGGATCTCGCGCGCCGTGGCGTCGATATCGGCGTCGGTCAACCGCCCCTTGCCGCGTAGGCCCTGCAGGGCTCCGGTCAACCGGTCAGACAGGCTCTCAAACACGTGGTAAGCCTAATGGGAACTGATCAGCGAGCCTACGACCGGTAGTGGTCTGATCGGGTGAAGCTGATTGCCGAGCCGCTGGTCGGTGAGCACTGTGTGCGCCTGGA
>NZ_JBZDPT010000035.1:0-1883 GCF_058270035.1 Mycobacterium shunyiense
GGCCTGTTGTCTCAAAGCCCAATAGTGTGTCTGATGATTTTCCGCAGATGCTTTCCCGCATCCCACGCCAAGTTTGTTGAGTGCACCAGACCCCCACCCACTACAGGTGTGAGGCCATCCAACGAATCGCCTGAAAGCTCAGCTGATCCCGCGATCTGCGGGGCCGGCCCAGGTCTCGTGGTGCTCCTTAGAAAGGAGGTGATCCAGCCGCACCTTCCGGTACGGCTACCTTGTTACGACTTCGTCCCAATCGCCGATCCCACCTTCGACGGCTCCCTCCACAAGGGTTAGGCCACCGGCTTCGGGTGTTACCGACTTTCATGACGTGACGGGCGGTGTGTACAAGGCCCGGGAACGTATTCACCGCAGCGTTGCTGATCTGCGATTACTAGCGACTCCGACTTCACGGGGTCGAGTTGCAGACCCCGATCCGAACTGAGACCGGCTTTGAAAGGATTCGCTCCACCTCACGGCATCGCAGCCCTTTGTACCGGCCATTGTAGCATGTGTGAAGCCCTGGACATAAGGGGCATGATGACTTGACGTCATCCCCACCTTCCTCCGAGTTGACCCCGGCAGTCTCTCACGAGTCCCCGCCATTACGCGCTGGCAACATAAGATAAGGGTTGCGCTCGTTGCGGGACTTAACCCAACATCTCACGACACGAGCTGACGACAGCCATGCACCACCTGCACACAGGCCACAAGGGAACCAATATCTCTACTGGCGTCCTGTGCATGTCAAACCCAGGTAAGGTTCTTCGCGTTGCATCGAATTAATCCACATGCTCCGCCGCTTGTGCGGGCCCCCGTCAATTTCTTTGAGTTTTAGCCTTGCGGCCGTACTCCCCAGGCGGGGTACTTAATGCGTTAGCTACGGCACGGATCCCAAGGAAGGAAACCCACACCTAGTACCCACCGTTTACGGCGTGGACTACCAGGGTATCTAATCCTGTTCGCTCCCCACGCTTTCGCTCCTCAGCGTCAGTTACTGCCCAGAGACCCGCCTTCGCCACCGGTGTTCCTCCTGATATCTGCGCATTCCACCGCTACACCAGGAATTCCAGTCTCCCCTGCAGTACTCTAGTCTGCCCGTATCGCCCGCACGCCCACAGTTAAGCTGTGAGTTTTCACGAACAACGCGACAAACCACCTACGAGCTCTTTACGCCCAGTAATTCCGGACAACGCTCGGACCCTACGTATTACCGCGGCTGCTGGCACGTAGTTGGCCGGTCCTTCTTCTATAGGTACCGTCACTTGCGCTTCGTCCCTATTGAAAGAGGTTTACAACCCGAAGGCCGTCATCCCTCACGCGGCGTCGCTGCATCAGGCTTGCGCCCATTGTGCAATATTCCCCACTGCTGCCTCCCGTAGGAGTCTGGGCCGTATCTCAGTCCCAGTGTGGCCGGTCACCCTCTCAGGCCGGCTACCCGTCGTCGCCTTGGTAGGCCATTACCCCACCAACAAGCTGATAGGCCGCGGGCCCATCCCACACCGCAAAAGCTTTCCACCACACACCAGGAAGTGCGCGGTCATATTCGGTATTAGACCCAGTTTCCCAGGCTTATCCCAAAGTGCAGGGCAGATCACCCACGTGTTACTCACCCGTTCGCCACTCGAGTACCCCGAAGGGCCTTTCCGTTCGACTTGCATGTGTTAAGCACGCCGCCAGCGTTCGTCCTGAGCCAGAATCAAACTCTCCAAACAAAAACTTCCCAGTCCAAAAACCAGGCAGAATTCGAATCAGAAAAATTCGACCAAACAAAAGACACCAACAAACTGGCATCAAAAAAACAAAGCCACACCCTAAACGGGAAAAAGAGCGTGGCCAAAAACAACAAACAAAAACCACCAAACACACTATTGAGTTCTCAAACAACA
>NZ_JBZDPT010000036.1:0-1279 GCF_058270035.1 Mycobacterium shunyiense
AGGGTCGCTAGACCACGGGCGGATTCATACGGTCACTGCAACATCCACTGGTTTGGGAGGTTGCGGTGTTTCCTCGTTCGATGCGTCGGGTGTTGTTTGACCTGGTGTGTGACGGTGTCGCGATGCGTGACGCCGAGCGTCGGGTCGGTGTGTCCAACGGTGCTGGACGGTACTGGTGGCATCAGGCTGGCGGCATGACTGTGCTCAAAGGAAGCAAAGGGCCTCGCGGTATCGCCTGCCCGGGAGAGCGGACCCGCGAGGGCGGCCCGGGCCACCGGATCAGCTACGACGAACGCGTGACGATTATGCGGGGCCTGGATCGCGGTCTCAGCCACGCTGAGATCGGGCAGCAGTTGGGCCGCGACCGCACCGTCATCTGGCGCGAAGTCCGACGTAACCGCAACGCCGACGGGGACTACCACGCCGGGATGGCCCATGCCCGAGCCTGTCAGAAAGCCAAGCGGCCCAAAGCGTTCAAGCTCAACAACACCGGATTGTGCGCGGCCATCGAAGGGTGGATGGACGATGGGTGGAGCCCCAAGCTGATCGCTGACATGTTGGCCCGCGCTCACCCTGATGACAGGCTGGGCAGGGTGAGCCACGAAACCATCTACAAGTGCCTCTACGTGCAAGGCCGTGGCCAGCTGCGCGCCGATCTGAACAAGTGCCTGTCGACCAAACGCACCGCTCGTAAACCCCGTGGCAGCGAGCGCCGCGGCACATTTAGTGACGTGATCACCATCAGCCAGCGTCCCGCCACGGTTGAAGACCGTGCCGTGCCCGGGCACTGGGAAGGAGATCTGATCGTGGGCGCCGCCTCTGGCAGTGCGATCGGGACCCTGGTCGAGCGCAGCACCCGATTCACCATCTTGCTGCACCTGCCCAACGATCACACCGCGGATTCAGTGGCCAAGGCGATGATCGCGGCGATGAATGAGTTACCGGCGCATCTGCGGCGCAGCCTCACCTGGGATCGCGGCTCGGAGATGGCCGGCTGGTGCGACATCAGCATGGCCCTGCAATCCCCGGTCTACTTCTGCGATCCACATTCACCCTGGCAGCGGGGCAGCAACGAGAACACCAACAGGCTGCTGCGGTTCTGGTTCGAAAAAGGCACCGACCTCAGCCGCTACACCAAGGCCGACCTCAAATCCGTCCAGGACAAGCTCAACACCCGACCCCGGCCCACCCTGGACTACGACACCCCCGCCCAACGCCTCGCCACCCTCATCAACCAAGCCGCATAGCCGATGTTGCGCTAACCACTTGACTTTGAGAC
>NZ_JBZDPT010000037.1:0-1597 GCF_058270035.1 Mycobacterium shunyiense
GATCCGGCCGAAGTTGGCCAGCGATTCACTGCGCACCTGCAGCGTGCCCGGATCCATGTAGGACCAGTACAGACTGTGGGTCATCCGCGACCCGGCACCCCGATGGTCAAGGGCAACAGGGAATTCCGAGGTGATCCGGCGGGCACCGAAGATGTCCATCGCCGGGTCGATACCCTGACCCATCCGCCGAATCGTCCGGCCACGATCACCGGCACGCTCACCACCAAGACCCGTGGTGCGATCACGCGAAGACGCCGCCACAAACACGTTGTCCCCGATACCGAAATCAGCCGCCGTACGCAGCGGCCCGGCCCCCGGAGAACCGATCAAGGTAATCGTCTGCACCTGATCGGCCAGCCGACCCCCATAACCCGCATGACTGACCGTCGTCGACCCGTACGAATGCGCGAACACATGGTTACCGCTGAAATGACTACCGTCCCCTGCCAACACATCCCGACCCACATTGAACGACGCGATGTCACTGGCAAAGATCTGCCCACCGTTGTGCGCCATCCGCTGAAACCCCACCCGCGGATCCCAACTGCCCGGTGCCTGGTAGCCGATGTAGGTGATCGACGCCGCGGACAGCTCCGGATTCTCCTGCATGGTGGACTGAAGGAGGTTGACCGCGCGCATCGTCATTGCCCGGAGCTTGCCGATCGTGGTCGTCATCCCCGGCACATACCAAGACACCGACTGCGCCGTATACGGATCGGCACCGAAACTGACAATCGCACGCCCCACCCCGCCGAAGGCCTGAGGGTTCAACGCCAGCAGGAACGGGCCGCCGACGTTCAGTCTTGCGGCATTCCGGTGCGCCGACCGCAGCCCGGACTCGATGTCGTTCATCAGATCGATGTAGTTCGATTCGAACTTGTTGAGCGCGACACCGTTCTCGCGACGTGACAGCAACAGCTCACGATGATCCAGATAACGGCGCAGCATGTTCGAGTTGGCTTCATGCCGGACTTTCGGCGGGATGCCCTCGGCGTTACCGACCTCAAACGGATAGGTGTTGACCAGTGCTTTCTGCTGAGCCTCCGACAACCCAGCCCACCACTGTGCATTCGCCCGGGCACGATTCACCGCGTCGTCCACCGACACCCGGTGATCGGCCGGGCTCATCAGGTCGGCGGCTTCGATCTCTCGCTCGGCCAACGCCACAGCGGCGAGCACGTGATCCGGCACCGCGGACTGCTCGACATCGCTGGGCGCGGCCACCGGTAGTTGCTGTACCTCACGGGCGGCTTCCGTCGCGGGGTGGACGGGCACCTGGATTTCGGGCACTTCCTCCGCGGGTGAATTGCGGAAGCGTGGATTCCAGAAGTGGCGGCCCTGCACCGAGTGGGTGGAGTTGGGGTCATCGGCCAACCGCAGCGGGCGGCCGGTCGCGGGCTCGACGGTCTGTTCACGGGTGCCACCTAGCAGCCACCGAGGCTGCGCGGAGAGGGTACGGCGCCCCTCGGGGTCCACCTGGTTCGCGTGGCCCGCCGCGATCCGGCCGAAGTTGGCCAGCGATTCACTGCGCACCTGCAGCGTGCCCGGATCCATGTAGGACCAGTACAGACTGTGGGTCATCCGCGACCCGGCACCC
>NZ_JBZDPT010000038.1:0-661 GCF_058270035.1 Mycobacterium shunyiense
GACTCGGCTCAGCGGTTGTCGGCTGTGGGTGTGCTTGATGCTGCTGATTGTGCTCGGTTGGATGAGGTTGGTCATCGGGCGGTGTTGATGCGGCCGGTGGTGGAGTCTTCGGTTCCGGCGTTGTTCGGGGTGCAGGTTGCTCGTGCTCCGGAGGCGGTGGCGGTCAGTTTTGATGGTCGTGTGTTGTCGTATCGGGAGTTGGATGAGGCGTCGAATCGGTTGGCGCGCTTGTTGATTGCTCAGGGTGCTGGGCCTGGCCGGTCGGTGGGCTTGTTGATGGGCCGGTCGGTTGATGCGGTTGTGGCGATCTTGGCTGTGTTGAAGTCGGGTGCGGCGTATCTGCCGATTGATCCGGTGGTGCCGGATGCGCGGGTGGAGTTCATGCTGGCTGATGCCGCGCCGGTGGCGGTGGTGACTACTGCTGTGTTGGCGGGGCGGCTTGGCGGGTGCGGTGTCGCGGTCATCGATGTGGCTGATCCTCGGATTGAGTCTCAGTCCAGTGCTGTGTTGCCGGTGCCGTCGCCGGACGATATCGCGCACATTATCTATACGTCGGGGACGACGGGGACGCCGAAAGGTGTTGCGGTTACGCATCAGAACGTGACGCGGTTGTTCGACGGTATGGATGTGGGTGTCGAGTTGGGGCCGCAGCAGGTGTGGT
>NZ_JBZDPT010000039.1:0-2667 GCF_058270035.1 Mycobacterium shunyiense
GACGAGCCGCCACCGGAACCCGCCAACCACTACACTGACCGACGCTCACAGGTGAGGAATTTCGCCGAGCACACCTGGGGACGTTCAATGAGCGCAATCAACCGTTGAGTCGTAGGTCATGTCACTGAATTCAACGCCAGCGTGATTGATGGTTCCCCAGCGAATTGGCAGGAACTGGTAGATGAGATTGGGACGTTGCGGCACGTCGATCCGTCCTGTCGCCTCAACCATTGCGTCCCACATCTCTAGGGGGCACAACTTGGCCTCGGAATCGGCTTGCTCATAGCCGGGGACCACGATCCCGGTATGGCCGGTGCGGTGATAGTCCAAAGCGACAAACCGCCGCAGGTGTTCCTGCAGTTCATGTGCGGTCAGAAGGGGTTCTTGGCTGACCAACCGGCCACGCTCGGAGACGTTTCGTCCCTTGTATCCTGGGATCTGTTGCAGCGCACGCTGAATGGTTTCGTGCCACCGTTCGACCTGCGGATTGTCTGTCGGCTTCTTGCCTCGACTCAACAGCAGATCGATGCCGAGATCGCGCAGCAACGCGATGAACCACTCGGAAATGAAGATGGATCCGTGGTCGCAGTGGATGGCGTCGGGCATCACTGATGGGATGGCGTGGTCGCCTTGCAGCGTCGAGAAGTCCGGTGCCACGTGACGGTATGCAGTGTGGACATGAACCTCAGAGAAGTCGACCGCAGATGGCAACCCTACCCATCGCCAGTCACTCACCGTGGTTCCAGCGACGCGCAGGGAAAACGGCCGGCATACGTCGTAAAGGAGCAGTCCGGCTTCCAATCCTTTGGCGCTACGGGGTACGACGCGCAACGCGAGGATCACTCGAGTCGCGACGTCGATGGCAGTGAGGATCTCTACGCTGATGGCTTTTCCACTGAGAGGGTCGAACACGAGGTTGTCGGCGCGAGTGGCATCGATAGCCACCACTTGTCCCGGTCGGATCGCGGGATAGTGGCGGGTACCCGAAACCTTCTGTAGGGCACGGGTGCGTTGCGAGCGAGTAGTTCTGCCTTTCTGGCGTTTGAGGGTGGACAGAAACTGCTGCGTGATCCGTTGTGGTGTCACGCAGTCAGTAACTCCGTTGTTGCGCAGTTTGACCCGGATACGGCGATCGAGTTCGGATAGCGAGACGGTCGAGATGTCTCCGTCGAGCGTGTCGATAACCTCGGGCGCCATTTCACGGTAGGGATCTTCGATGAGCTCCCAGAACTTACTTTCGCGAAGACTCCGCCCGTCGATCAAAGCCCGCAGGCCACCGTTTTTGAAGCGACGCACCCAATTTCGGATGGTGCTGGGATTAGGCCCAGCGGAATCTGATTCCTCGCCTAGACCGCCACGTGGCCGCCGGTGGCTCTGACGCTGGCTTTGGCTCTCCAAGACGAGAAGCTCGGCCATGACCGCGCAACGGTGCGACTCCGATTCTCCGAAATCTGGACCGAATGGGTAGCGCGGTTCGCCAGGCCGGGCAAGTTCGGGGTGCCCCTCGCGGAATCCAGTCAGGATTTCTTGGACGATCTCCAGACGTTCGAGCGCCTGTTGCCGCACGTGCTCATGAAGCCTGTCCCACAATGGCCTTAACGGCTCCATGAGTTCGACTGCGTCTGTGTTGCGCAAATTCTGAATGGTCGGTAAATCCTCGTACCGATGAGATGTGACCTCACCGTAGACGTTACGAAGCTGGACCTCGCCCTTCGGTACTGCGACAACAACGGCCGTACCCTTTTCGGTGAGTATTCGGGCACCGGCAATGAGTGTCGTGCGGCCATCAGCCATCTGCGCACTCCGGTCCGAGCGTGACGACCGTGTCCAGCGTCCATGACGCTGTCACGTCAATCTGTAACTTATTGCACCACAGCAGATGCCACATGGTCGAGATGAGCTCGCCACTGCCGTCGTCGTGGGAAAATACGCCTGCCACAGTGGACCCACCCTGCCCCACCGCTAGGCGAACTAGGTCTTCACAACGAAATGCCCACGGCGGTTTGCGGCGAAAACCATTCAGCCACAGCATGTTCAAGCGCTCGATTTCCCCCATTCCGGCGAACAGTTCGTAACGCCATCCCACCAATGGGCATACCTGACGGATCACCGCGCTTGCCGCCAGGAAGTCATCGTCTCGTCTCTCGGGCCCGCGAACGTCCCATACCGTCGGCGCTCCGTCGGTATGCACCGACAGAATGTCTGGAGTGTGGCCCTGAATAGACCCACTCCACCGTAACGTGAACGGCTGCGGCAGGATTCGCGATATTGTGGGATCGCGATCGAGCCTGCGGACCAGGTCGTGTTCCAGCCCTGACTCCAGTGAAACGAAGTCTCCGTTGGTCATCGAGTAGACGGTCGCAGGGACGTGGCGATTGTGCTCGGACGACTGGGGCTGACGCACCGGGGTCAGCTGATCTAGCGGTGGCGGAGCATCGCCTGGCCATGACCATTCCGTGACCGGCGCTCCAGCGACGCTGAAATACCACGCCAAACGCAAACCGGCGCTGCTGGCGGCGGGAACACCGTCATTAGCATCAGCAGCTCGACACGAACGCATCGCCTCGACTGAGGGGGACCCGTTTGGTGGTCCAGTCGCTATGCGACTTGGGGTTGGTGGGTCGTGGCCCACTGTAGGGCAAACTCGGCTGGGGTGAGTTCGTCGTG